>JBGOYM010000177.1:0-4559 GCA_041479675.1 Candidatus Methanoperedens sp. | reverse complement strand
TCATCAGCCTCAGGGAACGGCAAGCCAAAGCCCACTGTATCGCACAGGCGTATTATGCAGTCCGGGTCGATCTCAAGAAGTTTTTCAATAAGCGGGAATACAAAACCTTCGTTATCTGCGCGGGTCATGTCTTCGATATGCGCCCTTGTCTTGAGACCATGATCAACTGCATACTGCAGTGCATCGGTATATTTCTTCTCTGCCTCTTCACGGCTTGCAAGTCCCATCTTGTCGATAACATGAGAATCAGAAACAGACATCAGGATACCTGTTTCCTTTATGCCGTCCATACTCAGTACAAAATCAATATCCTTTGGATTGGCGCGCGCCCATCCTGTAACTTCGGGGAATTCATAACCCCTGTCAAGCATTTCTTTGACGGCTTCCCTGTCGCGTTCATTATAGACGAAAGTCTCAAGCTTCTCAATCCCGATCTTATGAAGATATTCAAATATCTCGGTCTTGTGCCTTTTTTTCATCACTATCCCCGCCATCTGCGAGCCGTCACGGATAGTGCTGTCGCTTATGAATACTTCCTGTCCCAGCGGGAGTTTTATCCTGGGCAGGTCCTCGTATGATCTATAGACTTTCATTGGGGGACAAATTGTTATGAGAATTTATATTACTTGTGGTTTAAGATGTTTATTTCTGGCAAAAAGATCCTGCGATTCAATTTTTTCCAGGATACAGAATAATTTCAAAACACATATATACAAAAAAACAACAAGATACAGGATGGTGGCTATGAAATCAAGCAATATCATAAAAATATCAGTACTAATAACACTGATAATACTGCTAACAACAGGATGTGTAGAACCTGTAGACAATCTTTACGGATCATCAGGGTTGGGCGCAAGCCCGGTTACGCCATGGAGCGAACAAAAGATAACTCCTCAGATCGACAGCACAGCTTATGTCCATCCACAGGCTTCGGTGATAGGTGCTGTTTCTATTGGAAAAAATGTGATGGTATCGCCTCAGGCATCAGTAAGGGGTGATGAGGGGATGCCAATCTATATCGGCGATAATTCAAATGTCCAGGACGGTGTAGTTGTTCATGCCCTTGAGACCGCTGACGAGGAACAAAAACCTGTTGAGAAGAACCTTGTTGAGGTAGGAGGTAAAAAATACGCAGTCTATATCGGGAGTCGCGTATCTCTGGCTCACCAGGCCCAGGTACACGGACCTGCAAGCATTGGAAATGATACCTTCGTAGGAATGCAGGCGTTTGTTTTCAAATCAAAGGTTGGAAATAATGTTGTCCTCGAGCCAGGAGTAAGGATCGTTGGAGTGACTATCCCGGACGGCAGATATGTTCCCCTTGGTATGATAGTCTCGAACCAGTCTGTTGCAGACAACCTTCCAGTGATCACAGAGGATTATGTATTTGTGAACCTTAACAAGGGCGTTGTTCATGTCAACACGAACCTTGCAGCGGGTTACAATTCTATGAGCGGAAAAGCTGCGGCACCTGCATCAGGCGGATACGGTGAATAGATATCTGGATAATTTTGATTGAAATGCCCGTTTTTTTAGGGCATTTTCCTCTTTTTTTAGGCTATGATTTTATCGCACTGACAAGTTCTTCTATCTTACCTTTAACATCCTCGACCTGTTCAACGATCGTGCCGGTCACGATCATGTCAGCACCTGCTTTTACACGCTCTCTTGCTGTTTTTCCGTCGCGTATGCCGCCCCCGACGATCACTTTGGTTTCTTCCCCGACTGCCTTTTTCACAGCAGCGACCATTTCAACAGGAACAGGTTTATCTGCGCCTGAACCTGCTTCAAGATAAATATAATGCATTCCAAGGTATTTTGCAGCCAGCGCATACGCCACGGCAAGCTTCGGCCTGTTCCTGGGTATCAGCCGTGCATCCCCGACCCAACCTGCAGCCTCGCCTGGTTCTATCAATATATATGCCATGGAAATAGGTTCAATGCCAAGCTTATAGACAAGCGGCGCACCTATCATCTGGCTCGTTGTGATGTAATTGACATCCCTTGAATTGAGAAGGCTCATAAAAAAAATAGCATCAGCGCTTTCGGTTACTCCCCCGGGGTTTGCAGGGAACAGGATTACAGGAAGAGAACATGCGGCTTTTATCGCTTTCACGGTCTCTTCAACTACTACCCCTGTGGCGCCGGTAGAGCCACCTACCATTATTGCATCAGTGCCCCCGGCTTCTGCCTCCATTGCCATATTTCCCGCAACCTCAGGCTGCTGGGAATCGGGATCTAGAAGGGTCAGGTGGACGGCACCGTCTTTTTTTACTATCTGGTTGAGGCGGTCCTCTATTCCCATATTATGAACTTATGTTCCCTTTCCCTTTATTTCCTTTGATTTTGGTCTAAGACCCGTATATCCGCATTTTCTGCATCGTGTTGCTCGCAGTGAGTTTCGTGCATTGCATTTCATGCAAATCTGCATGTGTAAAAGTACTTTTTCCGCTTCTGGAAATCTTGCCATATTTAACCTCTGGTGGACTGCCTACTATAATGTCATAAGATTTAACCCTTTGCTCAGAATTTCTTTTTCCGCTCCTCTACTTGTTTCACTATCTGAGGATAACTGCCAAACACAGCCGCCAGGTCGATCGTGCAAACCACATCCACGACGCCGATTGCTGCTATCGCCTTCCCTTCGCTGTCCTGGACAGGAGCGACTACGACCGGTACTCCCTTATAAGCACCGCTGTCAGGTATTGTATGTATCACGCAGTTCCTGGCGAGCGCGTCTTCAAGCACCGGGCCTGTATAATCCGAATCAACAACTTTCCCTTTCTCAAGCCTGACCCCTTTCTTGTTCTTGCTGCGCATTGTGACAGGAAGAGAAAAGAGTTCATGAACCATCTTAGCAACAGGAAGGATTTCATCGCTTCTTGAATTTTCAGATAAATTGATATTAGCCATTTTGAATCACTCAAGTTAAAGATGCATCATCAGGTTAATATTTTTTCCCTTATCTCTCCGCCGGGTTGTAATTCTTCAAATATCTGCCCTTCGAACGAGTATACCTGAGCCCCGGTTAGCCATGCATCAGGCATGAGACCTGCCTTCATGCATGTCTGGCAAAGGAACTCCACAGCATCGAAATTATGTTCCACCGCTACCTGAGGCAGGAGCAGCCCCTGGGATCTGTCTGTTGTGACGATCAGCCCGTCCCTACCTATCACTATCTTTTCAGGAATTTTCTGGGGTTTTTCTTTGATGAGTTTTGGAACAGTGAGCACCGTAACTTCGATCACGATGCCGTCTATCTCCTCTTTTCTAACAGGATCAAATCGCGGATCTTCCAGGGCGGCATTGATAGCTGATGTGATTATGGCTTCTCCGAGCGACATTATAGGATATGGTCTTCCGATGCAGCCCCTGAGCTCTTTTTTTTCTGTTTTTCTATTCAATGTAACAAAAACCCCGCGTTTCTCACGATAAACAGGTGGAAGATTCTCTGGTTTGATCTTTTTCCCACTTCTCAGGCATTCCTCTATTGCTTTGCGGGCAAGTTTAACTGCGAGCTCTCCCTCTTGTTCAGTAAGCATGATCAAAGATTATCACTGCAGGGATATATGTTTTCTGAAAGACGGACTCGCCGCGATTCGAACGCGGGTCTGCGGGTTCGAAGCCCGCCAGGATATCCTGGCTACCCCACGAGTCCATTGTGGGGGTGGGTTTATGGCGTGGGAGGGTATTAAATGTTTCTCGTTTTGGTGTTTGCTGGATTTTTCCAAATAAAAATTTTTAACCAAATCTTTATTTACCATTGGATTTAAATTGTTTTAAAGTACCATGGAATTAAAAAAGATAGAGAAGATACTGCAAAAAGAGCCTGAAGATGCAGCGGAAGAACTGCTAAAAGAGGTTGAAAAAGCATATGGTGAAGTTCCTTATATCCTTAATTTCATGAAACAGAACCCAGAACTGCTCGTCACAAAGATCCTTTATGATAATTCCATAATCCGTGAGTTCAAACGCCTTGACGCAAAGACCATAGAACTTATCTCAATAGGTGTGTCTGCGGCGCTAAAATGCCCTCACTGCCTGAAGATGCATATCCGTGTTGCACAGCGCGTTGGGGTGACAAAAGAAGAGATATTTGATGCGATTCTTATAGCTGGCACATTATCCAATGCTGCGGTTCTTGCAGAAGGCACAAGGGCTATGGATTCGGAGAAGCTGGGGAAAGGGGATGAATGCAGGGTTTGTGAAATCCATGAAGAAACGGATGAAAAGGATTAAATACTGATCTGAAAAGAAAAAGCCGTGACTTTTATCCTTATTTCGACATAGTCCCCAGCAGATTTATCATCTGGATAAGTTCAGTGAATGCCTCGATCTCCCTGGCAAGAACTTCTTCTTTCGTCATCGAGATGCTCATCTCCCCATCCACCGTGAGCAGGTCTGGACCTCTTCGCACAAGCCTGTCTATCCCGTCTGATGAGATAATCTTTTTGATCTCAGGGTCATAAACGAAAGCCCTGCCCGGAAATAGAACGGTTTCTTTTAACACTGAAAGGTCGAGCCCCTTAATATCATCAATGGTTATCAGGCAGCCG
>JBGOYM010000176.1:0-4586 GCA_041479675.1 Candidatus Methanoperedens sp. | reverse complement strand
CTGAACCTAAAAACGCATCATCTGCGGGCTCTTCGGCAGCGGCTTCACCACCGAGGCAGCCTCCCAGTCCGCTTCATATATGTGCAACGAATTGCAGAAGTCCACCACCTTGACAAGCGTGAGTTTGTTGGGTTCAAGCACTTCCCGCTTTATCATCGTGAGAAGTCCCACCATGTTGCTGTTCCACGCTGCGAACAGGTCGCGTGAGCGCCACATACAGTGCATCTCCGCATTCCCGTCCCCCAGCGCCCTTACCCATAGCCTCTGGAGGCAGGGCTGGTCTTCCTTCACGAACAGGTCGCGCTCAGGTATCCATGTTATCGCCTGGCGACGGCGCGATACGCCCTGAGGCAGTAGGTCGCGTATAGCTTTCAACTGGTCTACATCCGTTCCACGTGAGGGGTAATTGATGAGCCTTTCCATGTAATTATACTCAAACCCCTGTTTTTTCCAGTCATAATCCCTCTCCCACTGCTTCAGGTATTCCTTCACATGTAGCTCCTTTGTGGGGAACCGGGGATGAAGCATGGGCTCTGTGTATGGTTCACGTATCTCGATAACAGAACATATGTCCCTTGACATGGGGCCATATTCTGTCTTTATTAACATGCCGTTTTTCATCACAAAATTCACTGATTGCGCCCATGCGTCTGCAAGACCGACAGCCTGAATGAGATTGGTAGGAGGGTATTTCATGACTGCTGCTCCTTCGATTGCATTATCACTATTCTTGGGCATAGGATTAAAGATTAACTATGAGATAAATTCAAAAACCTTATATGTCCAATAAGCCTACTATATTTTGCGTGGTGATTCATTTGTTAAGCGTCAACGAAAAAGGAATGGAAATCGCAGAAGAAATGATGGATTGGTCAGAGGAACTGAAAGTTAAAACAATAGAATTGAAAAACGGCAGCAAAGTCATAGATTGCGGGGTAAACGTGGATGGGGGGTACGAAGCAGGGTTGATGTTCACTGACATTTGTATGGGAGGATTTGGCACAAGTTCGATATCCGTGCATAAAGTAAATGAAATTCCACTTGCGTTCGTTGATATTACCACAGACCATCCTGCGATATCATGCCTTGGCGCACAGAAAGCAGGATGGAGGGTCAGTGTAGACAAGTATTTCGCTATGGGTTCAGGTCCTGCAAGGGCGCTTGCTCTCAAGCCCAAAAAGACCTATGAGCGAATCAAATACGAAGATGATTACGACTATGCGGTCATAGCCCTTGAATCGAACCAGTTGCCTGACGAGAAGGTCATAGAAGCTATCGCCGAGGCGTCCCATGTTGATGCTTCGAACGTTATAGCTCTTGTGGCTCCCACAGCGAGCATGGTGGGCTCGGTGCAGGTCTCAGGACGTGTGGTCGAGACTGCAATATTCAAGCTTAACGAACTGGGATATGACACAACCAAAATTGTCAGCGGTACAGGGTGTGCGCCAATTGCTCCAGTTGTCAAGGACGAACTGAAAGCTATGGGAAGCACCAACGACAGCGTGATATATTACGGCTCCGTCTTCATGACGGTCAGGGGAATGGACGAAGAGAAATTCAAGAATGTCCCTTCCTCAACATCAAAAGACTACGGAAAGCCATTCTACAAGACATTCAAGGACGCAGGATACGATTTCTTCAAGATAGACGCCAACATCTTCGCGCCTGCTGAGATTACTGTGAACGACCTTGAGACAGGAAAGACCTATCGCACAGGCCACCTGAACGGGGAAGTAATAATGGAATCTTATGGTATAAGCGGGATCTAAAAGCCCGCTTTCGTTGTTTTTGGGTGGATGAATACTTTCACGTCGAAACCCACGGGTTCTCGACTGTGCATCCGCAAAGATATAAGCCATAGAGTTCTTATGTTAAAAGCGAGTCTATGACTCTCTCTTTAAATAACTCATGATCAAAAAAGATGTTATCATCATCGGCGCAGGCGCATCAGGCATGATGTGCGCCATCAGTTCCGGCAAAAGAGGTCGCTCTGTCCTTGTTCTCGACCATGCTTCGAAGATCGGGAAAAAAATTCGTATTTCCGGAGGCGGAAGCTGCAATTTTACAAATATCAACACAAATCATGCGAACTATTTATCAAATAATCCTCACTTCTCCAAATCCGCGCTTTCCCGTTTCACACCTCGTGACCTTATTGCCCTGCTTGAAAAACACGGCGTGAAATATGAAGAAAGAGAACCGGGTCAATTATTCTGTGCCAGAAACTCAGAAGAAATAATAAGGGTGCTTGAGAACGAAAGTAAAGATGCTGGTGTAAATATAATATTAGATTGCAAAATACTGGATGTGAAAAAAGAAGGAACGTTCATTGTATTGACAGATCATGGGATATTTGAGTCAGGATCGCTTGTCATTGCCACCGGCGGCATGTCCTATCCGCAGATAGGGGCTTCAGGCATAGGGTATAGTATTGCAGAAAAGTTCAGTCTAAGGGTAACAGAGCTAAAACCCGCGCTTGTTCCTTTCATTTTTTCTCCCGTTGATAAAAAAATATTCTCCGAATTAAGCGGAATTTCAATTGAAGCAGCCATCAAATGCAATGATATGAAGTTTCGGGGAAACCTCCTCTTCACCCATAAGGGACTCAGCGGTCCTGCAATACTTCAGGTATCCTCCTACTGGAAAGAGGGGGACGCCATCGTTATTGACCTGCTGCCTGAAATTGATATATTTAGTATTTTCCTGGCAAAAAAGCATTGCAAAAGTAAGGTCGATATTCATAACCTGCTTTCTGAATATCTTCCCACCCGATTTGCGAAGATCTGGTTCGCCCAAAATTTCGGATCAAGACCTGTCAATCAATATAATGAAAAGAAACTGCGAAACATCGCTCATCAGATACATAACTGGAAGGTCATACCGAGATCTACTGAGGATTATCGAACAGCTGAGGTCACGCTTGGCGGAATTGATACGGATGAACTCTCATCAAAGACTATGGAATCAAAAAGGGTCAAGGGTCTCTATTTTACTGGAGAGGTCATCGATGTAACAGGGCAGCTTGGTGGTTACAATCTACACTGGGCTTGGGCTTCTGGTTTTGTGGCTGGGCAATATGCTTGATAGATAAGATATCTATTACTAGAAAGTATTATCATGGCTTGCTGTAAATATATTAAAAAATTAAAACGGTGGTAATATTTGTTAGACTCTCTTCTCTCAACCCTAAAACCCCGCCAGCTTGAAGCCATAAAGCACACTCAATGCCCTCAATTGATCCTCGCAGGCGCAGGTACAGGCAAAACCACGACCATCACTGCCAAGATCGCATACATGGTCGAAAAAGAAAACATTGACCCCTCCGAGATCCTCGCGCTCACATTCTCCAAAGAAGCTGCAAGGAATATGCGTGAAAAGGTCGAGAAACTCCTTCAGGGAAAGGAGATCCATGTAAAGACATTTCACTCCTTCTGCGCTGAACTCATCAAGGACCATTCTGACAGATGCAAAGTTCCCGGAGATTTCAAGATATTCGAGGAGATCGATTCTGCGATTTTTATATACAGGGAACTTGGAACAGATGCAAGGACTGCCGGCCTGTACGCGAACACGATCGGAAAAGCCAAAGACCTGAATATTTCAATAGATAAATTCAAAGAATTTCTTGAAACGCTTAAAAAACAAGTTCAGGATATCGAAAAAGATGAGAGTACATGGAAGGAACTATATCGCGAAGCTAAATTCAAATTCAATACTTTCTATCTCCTAACCTTCAAAGACAAAGAAGATAAGAAGTCAAAACAGGCAGAGAAAAAAAGATACTCCAAATTCATAGACCTTTATGAAGAATACATGAAATATTCAAACTTCATATCAGCCTGGGAGAAATACGAGGAAAAGAAATCAGGAATAGGCGCCCTGGATTACGGCGACCTCAATAAGATCGCTCTCTGGTATCTCGATGTATACGGCACACAGGAATTAAACGACACCTTCAGCTACATCATAATTGATGAATTCCAGGATACGAATTACGTTCAGTTCGAACTGATCAAGAAGCTCACAGCAGCGAATAAGAACATAACGGTAGTGGCAGACCCGAACCAGACCATATATGCGTTCCGCGGAGCGTACACCAATAATATCGAGGAGTTCGAGAAGCAATTCTCTCTTTCAGATAACGACATCGTGTCACTGAATGTCAGTTTCAGGTCAACAAATAAGATACTCCGAGTAGCTCATACCCTGATCGAAAAGAACTATGGAGAGGAGAAAAAGCAGGAATGCCAGCTCCTCAAGAATCACAAAGATATCGAAGGGGAGAACGTCAGCATCAGAAGTTTTTTATTTTTTTCTGGTTCAAGGCAAATTCACTCAAAAACTGATCAAACCCGATACATTTTCAAGACACATTCAAAAAAATCATCGAATAGCCCATGACGATGGTGGCTACATTTATAATAAATACTACAAGTTTAACTAAAAAATAGATTACTAAAAAAATTTTTCATACCCCCTTCAGTTTTTAAAGATCGTGTTTGAGTAACAAAATCGTTAATTAATGAGAAAAGTTGTTCCATAACATTATTAGTCTCAGGCAGAAATCCCTTTGCTAATAATTTTAT
>JBGOYM010000175.1:0-4601 GCA_041479675.1 Candidatus Methanoperedens sp. | reverse complement strand
TGCAATAATAGTTGCCACAGCAACGATCACAATATTTGTGGCGTATGCTCTTCTAATTATTGTAACCACATCAATTATAATTAAAAAATAAACTTGAAAGTATCCCATAGTTAACTTTAAATACTATGGGATACATAATTAGTATTAAGGAAATCATGAAAATAAAAATCTTACAACTTAAAGAAGAATTTAAAGAATATGAAACTCGTCCTTTAATGTCATCACCTGAAAAGGTATATACAATTTTAAAACCAATATGCCCGCCCGATAAAGAAGCATTCTTCTTACTATCATTAAATACTCAGAATGGTATAATAGCGATAAGAACTATAAGTATTGGTTCACTCAACGCAAACATAGTCCATCCAAGAGAAGTATTTCGTGCGGCATTAATCGATGATGCCGCATTTATAATCGTGGCGCACAACCACCCCTCAGGCGATCCAACACCAAGCAGGGAAGACATCGAGATAACAAAGAAACTGGCAGAGACCGGTAAAATAATGGGGATAGATGTGCTTGATCATGTCATAATAGGCGACGGGCGACATTTTAGCATGAAAGAGGCAGGGCATATTTAAATGCCGTATTCAGCTCTTATCCTCGCAGGCGGCATGGGCAGAAGGCTGGGATACCGGGAAAAAGCCCTTATCGATATAAACGGGAAAACGCTTATTGCATTGATAATAGAGAGGCTTGAGAAAGTGGTTGACAGCATAATCATATCGGTGCGCGACAGGGCGCAGGGAGAACTGCTGAAGGCTGCCCTGAGCCGGGAATACAGGTTTGCATACGATATCCATAAAAATACAGGACCGATGTCGGGCATCCTTTTCGGTCTTTCTTCATGCGAGGATGAATACTGTTTTATTGCGGCGTGCGATATGCCTTTTATTAACGAGAATGTTGTGCGGCTGCTTTTCAGGAGAAGTGAGAACTTTGATGCTGCCATACCGAGATGGGAAGACGGGTTTCTTGAACCGTTGCATGCGGTTTACAGATGCGTGCCCATGATCCATGAAACAAAAAAGGCAATAGAGCGGGGCGAGACGATCATCCTCGCTCCCGTATTTAAAATGAAAGTGAACTATGTCCCGATGGATGATGTCAGGAAGTTGGACCCTGACCTCCGAACATTTATTAATATCAATACTAACGATGATATACAGAAATTATCAAGATAATATGTACACAAAGAACTACCAGGCAACAGAATTTGGTGAAGGACAGGAAACAGTCTCATACCCTGTGGCAGTCGAGGATACCATTGACCTGTTCGTGAACAGGGTACACATGGCAGCCATACTTGCTACACCGGAGATGCTTGATGAACTGGCACTTGGATATCTCATCTGCGAGGGGATCGTGAAATCCCGTAAGGAGATAAAAGGTATCCACATCGACGAAAGAACGATTCATGTTGAGATAGAGCCTTCCGAGCATATCGAACTCTGGCGAGAACTGCGCTCATCAGGTTGCGTGGGTGTGCGCTGGGACGAGTTCGAACCTGTCTGTGTGGATTCTGACGCGGTCTTCAACCGGAATGCCATAAAAAAGAGTCTCATGTTCCTGGAATCCGATATCTATAAAAAGACGCACGGAACGCATGCCGCATGCCTTGTTAATAACAGGGGCGAATGCGTGGCAAAAGCGGTAGACGTAGGAAGGCATAATGCTGTTGACAAGGTGGTGGGGCGCGCTTGCATTGAAGATATCGACCTTAGCAGACATTTCCTGCTCTCCTCAGGGCGCCAGTCCGCAGGCATGGTGATGAAAGCGGCGCGTGCAGGAATTCCCCTTGTTGTTACAAAGACAGCGCCCCTGAATACAGGCGTAGATGCTGCAATACGCACCGGGATCTGTCTTGTATGTTTTGTTTCAAATGATAAGCTCTCGGTGTTCACGCATCCTGAGAGGTTGTCATGAAGGTTGTCTGCATCGTGGGAAAGAGCAAAACCGATAAATCAGGGCTGATGGAGGGGCTTATTAAAGAACTCAAATCCCGTGATCTGCGGGTGGGAGCGCTGAAATATCATAAGCATGGCGATTTTGAGATGGACATCGAAGGCAAGGATACCTGGAAATACGCAAAGGCAGGGGCTGATACCGTGGCGATATCTTCAGATGTGAAGTTAGCGGTGATCCGAAAAGTAAAAAAGGAGATGGGAATTGACGATATATGCAATAAGTATTTTTCAGATAACGATATCGTGCTTGCTGATGGCTTCACGCTCTCTGATAAGCCCCGCATAATCGTGGCTGACACTGAAGAAGATATCGAGTTGTTCAGGAGGGGGTGCGGTGTGGTGGCTGTGGTGGGGAAAGCAGGTTCAAGATTTGATGACATTAAAGGCATTGCAGACAAGATTTTGGAAGTTTCTATAATCTAATATGTTAAATGAATAAATAAACTTTATATCTAAGTTTATCTATGTATTGTACATGGAAAGAGAACTTGTAATAGGGCGCATAATCAAGGAATTTTTGGAGCGCAGGGAAAAAATCCTGGAAAGAGATTTGCAGGTACCAATAAATCATGAATTACAGAAAGCCATCACTATCGTCGGTCCGAGAAGAAGCGGAAAAACATACCTGTTGCTATCTCATTTTCAACAGATAAGCAACACGCCAAAAATATTTTTTCCGCTGGATGACGACAGAATATATCCACCAACATTAAATGATCTTGACATTTCACTGAAAGTTCTAAAGGAACTATATCCAGATGCGGGGGGCAGGCCATACATGTTTTTTGATGAAATACAGGAAGTTCCGAAATGGGAACTCTTTATAAAGCGGGTTGTGGAGAGAGAAGGCGCTCTGGTGTATGTTACGGGTTCCTCGTCAAAGCTTCTTTCAAAGGAAATTGCAACAGAATTGAGGGGAAGAACGATAACTTACGAGCTATTTCCATTCAATTTCAAGGAACTTATGAAGATAAATGGATTTCACCCTGAAAAGTTCATAACAACTGCTGAAGAGAGCAAAATAAAGAAGCTGGTAAAAGATTACCTGGCTTTCGGAGGTTTCCCGGAAGTTGTTCTTAAAAATGAAAAACGGAAAATCCTTACGGAATACGCAGATATAATGTTTTACCGGGATCTTGTCGAAAGACATAAAATAAAAAACCTGAAAGTTGCAAGGGTATTTTTCAATCTTTTGTTCAATTCGTTTGCAAAAGAGATATCGGTCAACAAAATCTTCAATTTTATAAAATCCCAGGGAATTAAAACAAGCAGGAATATGCTGTACAATTATCTTGAATACCTCCATGATGCGTACCTTATCTTCCCCCTCAGGAAGTTTTCGTACTCCCTGAAAGAAATAGAGCAAAGCATTCCGAAAATGTATTCTATCGACAATGGTCTTGCGGGGGTGTTCAATACAGAGTTCCAGGAGAGCATTGGTCGCTTGATGGAGAATGCGGTCTTTATTGAATTGAGAAAAAGTGGGCTTGTAGAAAATAAGGATATTTTCTACTACAAAACCGCTGATGGAAAAGAAGCGGATTTTTGCATAAGAGAGGGCTCGCATTTCAACCAACTGATACAGGTCTGCTACGATATCTCCGACATCGGCACAAAAGAAAGGGAGATAAAAGGGCTACTTTCTGCGTCCGAAGAATTGAGATGCGACAATCTGCTTATTATAACGTGGGATTACGAAGCGGAAGAAGCTGCTGGCAAAAAGAAGATAGTTTACGCGCCTTTATGGAAGTGGCTAATGAAATAATAATCATCCAGGTCCCAGATAAGATAACCACTTTTCCTGAGAGCGTCTTTGCCTTCTATCTTGCAGGCAAATATTGCAAAAGATTCCTTTCTTTTCCCGACATTCCACACGACATGTTTGCTCTTTTCTTTCAAAGCAGCGATCAGTTTTTTGGTATCTTTTTGGTTTAAGTCCTGCCACTTGCACTCAACAAAAATAATTCCATTGTCATTTTCATCAAGCGCCACAATGTCGATCTCAACGGTTTTTCTCTCATCTGTATGCTCATCCCTGTAATAGCCATACCAGGTTCCTATTTTTGTGAAATACGCAGGCAGGAGGTTCTTTGCATTCTGCTTCTTAAAAAAATCCCGGCAAATACCTTCAAACGCAAATGAAACGTGCTTTTCGAAATATGTATCAAGAATTTCTCTGATTTTTTCATAATTGCTTTCTTCAATATAACTTCTGTACGGATAGATGAATTTAAACCAAAAACCCATGAAATTATCTCTTATTTTGTAAATCGTCTTTTTGGATCTTTTAGGCTCTGTAACCGGCAGGATTTTTTCAATATATTCCAGCCGCTCCAGAGTCGTTAAGTATCTCGGTAAAGCTGTTGACGGCATGCCTATATGATTTGATATATCCACCTGCTTTCTATTTCCTGCCGACATTGCTTCAAGTATCGAGAAATACGTTGACGGGTCGCGTAACTCTTCCTTGAGCAAAATTTCACCTTCCTCATATAGCAATCTTCCTTTCTTTGCGATCCGCTCAAGAATATTTTCTGTTGCTGTTTTGCCTGAATCAAGTTCTACAAGGTAAAAAGGCACTCCGCCGGTTATTGCGTATATTCTGACCGCTTCTTTGACAGAAGCATTTTTCGG
>JBGOYM010000174.1:0-4676 GCA_041479675.1 Candidatus Methanoperedens sp. | reverse complement strand
CTTGAGACAAAAAGCATGGTAGAGGTCATAGGGATAGAGGACAGGGGGAATACAAAGGTCGTTAAAACGAGTGAGGGGGAGTTTGAAACAAAGACCGTGATAATCACTACCGGCACTACTCCAAAAAAACTGGGCGCGAAGCATGAATTTGCATTTACAGGCAGGGGCGTATCCTACTGTGCTACTTGTGATGGATTTTTCTTTAAGGATAAGACCGTTGTAGTTGTGGGCGGCGGTGATTCCGCAATCACAGAGGCGATATTCCTCACCAAGATGGCAAAAAAGGTCATTGTGGTACACAGGCGGGACAAACTGCGTGCAGAGAAGATCAACCAGGAACATGCCTTTGCGAACCCTAAGATAAGCTTTGTCTGGGATTCTGTGATCGAGGAGATATCGGGAAAGCGGGTGGTGGAGAAAGTGGTTGTGAGGAACGTAAAGAAGAATGAGGTATCTGAGATAAAGACCGACGGGGTGTTCATTTACGTGGGGCTTATCCCCAACACGGGATTTACTGACGTAAATAAGGACGAATGGGGATTCATTATCACAAATGACAGCAGGGAAACTTCTAGCAAAGGCATCTTTGCGGCAGGTGACTGCAGGGTCACTCCGTTGCGGCAGATAGCTACTGCTGTTGGGGATGGGGCTATAGCAGCAGTATCGGCTGAGAGGTATATAGAAGGACTATAAAAAAACGAAACCTTATAACTGCTCGTTCAGGTCCGAATCGAACTTTCCGCTGTTGATAGCCGCGATGGCTTCCCTGGGACTGAGACCTTCAAAAGTCACGCCAAGGGATACGCATGTGCCCACGACCTCTTTAACAGCGCCCTTCAAACTCTTTGAGAGCGTGTCGCTCTTCTTCATATGCGCTATCTTGACGGCCTGCTTGACCGTGAGATTGCCGATCGTCTTTGTGTTCGGGGTTCCTGAGCCCGTCTCGACTCCCAGCTCTTTCTTTATGAGAGCAGATGTAGGTGGTGTTCCGACCTTTATCGTGAACTGCTTCTTGTCATCGACCGTGATCTTGATTGGAACCTGCATTCCTTTGAATGCGGCGGTCTGTTTATTGATCTCTTCTATGACTGCTTTTACGTTCACGCCGAGCGGACCAAGTGAAGGACCAAGTGGAGGTCCCGGGGTAGCCGCGCCGCCTGCAACTAATGCTTCTAAAACGCTTGCCATTTTTATTTTCTCCTTATTATTATCAGTCCCCGTATTTAAATCCGGGGTCTTATTTCTCGATTTCTTCTCTCTTTAATATTCTCACATTGTCGCCGCGGACCGTCACAGGGATGGGTACCATCGCCTCGAACAGTTCCACAGTGATCTCTTCATGAGCTTCATCAATACGTTTAACCCTTGCTTTTTCACCCTTGAACGGGCCGGATATTAGTTCCACAATGCTGCCTTCTGTGATGCCTGTCACTGTGAGCTTGGGCGTCAGGAAATGTTCTATTTCAAGAAAGCTTGATTTTCCCTTCACCATGGTTCTGGCATGTGGCAGGGTCTGGATGACCTGCTCCACGATCTCAGGTCCGGCAGCCTCGATAAGAATGTATCCTTTCAATTCATCGGGTGCAAGTATCGCCCTGATATCAAAATGTTCTTTCTTTGCAACCTTTTCGATAAGGTTCGCGACCGCCCTTTCCTGATTAGCGGTTGTCTTCACAACGTAGATCTCTGAATCCTCTCCGTTCATTTGAACCAGCCCGGCATTACTGTTATCAGTAAATATATGATAAAGCCAATTAACCCTATAAGCAGGATGCCTGCTCCTGCTACTTTTGCGATTATAGTAAACTCTTCCTTTGTGGGTTTTCTTGTAAGTTTAAGGACTCTTGTGTATTCGCCAAGTCTCAAAGGAATATTCATCGGCATTTGTTTGTCTTCAACCAATATATTTCACATCCATGATTTAAATGATACTGATAACGTTATAAAAGCTATCTTAAAATAATAGCAGCCTTCAATTATGCTCAACGTAAAAATACTTTTCGATTGACTACACAATTGACCATTTTAGTATATCACTTTATTATCGCTCTCTATCATCCCGTCCCTCATTGTAATTATCCTTCCCGTCTGCTGCGACACAGCAGTATCGTGAGTCACCACAAGTATTGTATGCCCCTCTTCGCTGAGATCTTTCAGGAGCCTGACAATCATATCCCTGGTCTTTGTATCCACCTCGCCTGTGGGCTCGTCAGCAAGAATGATGGCAGGATGGTTGGACAGCGCCCTGGCTATTGCAGTCCGCTGCTGCTCTCCTCCAGACAATTCGGATGGTTTATGGTTCATCCTCTCGGCAAGCCCCATGTGCGTGAGAAGTTCAACTGCTCTTTTTTTCCTCTCGCTTTTAGGCACCCGGGCGAAACGCATCGCGATATCCACGTTCTCAAGTGCGGTCAGCGTCGGTATGAGGTTGAAATGCTGGAACACGAACCCGATCTTTTCACGCCTGAGCTTCGGGACTTCGCCCTCTCTGACTGTTGTGACTTCAATGCCGTCGATGAACACGCTGCCCGAAGTGGGTTTATCAAGAAGCCCTATCAAGGAAAGAAGCGTGGACTTGCCGCTTCCCGAGGGTCCCACAATGCTTAAGAACTCCCCCTTTTCAACCTCAAAACTCACATTGCTTAAGGCGTGCACAGGTATTTTGCCCTGCATATATGTTTTTGAGAGATTATTTACTCGAAGAACCGGCTCACCCATATTTCATTGCCTCCATGGGTCTCATCCTTGCAGCCCTGTACGCCGGAAGGATCCCTGACACCGTGCCAAGGAACGTGGCGAAAACAAGCGATACTGCCATGAGCCTGTAGGTGACCGCGAAAAGCACAGTTCCCATTGTGGCAAGGTAATCGTTCATGAAATAAATGAATATACTGCCGCCGGCAATGCCAATAATACCTCCCAGTATCCCCATGAGCGCCGATTCTCCCATGGTAAGAAGAAGGATATCTCTAACCTCTGCGCCCATGGCTTTCATCAGCCCGAACTCCCTTGTCCGCTCCGACACCGACATCAGCATTGTGTTCATGACGCTTAAGCCCCCGATGATCGCAGCAAGAACTGCCGCGCTTATCGTTATCAGGTTCATAACCATAAGCATCTGCTCTGATTGTTTTCGAAGTTCCTGCGGAGAGAAGGTCTTGATGTTCTCAACCCCCAGTTCAATGCGCCTTGACAGGTCTTCCGCATCCACACCTTCTTCCGGGACTGCCCAGATGTAAGTAAGCTGATCATCCAGATCATAGAATTTCTTTGCTAAATCAAGCGGGATGATTATCATATAATCAAAATCAGTGCTAGTGAATTCCATTGTGCCAACAACTGTAAAGTTCCTGGCAGTGGTAATAGTCGAAGCACGCTGCACCTTTTTAGATTTGACTTCGAGTTCATCCCCAACATTGAGACCATACTGGCGGGCGACGTTGCTCCCCACCACTGCCATGTATCTGTCCCCCGGGACAAGCAGCCTTCCCTGTGTGATTTTTATTTCTTTGAGCGTCAGTTCCTGTTTTTCCGGCGCAATACCCACAACGAAAGCCCCGAACATGCCAAGGCTTTCCATATCATACGGCATCCAGAGCAGCCCATACGCATCATAAACTCCTGGGATATGCCTCACTTTACTTACCATGGAGTCTACAAGACCTCCTCCAAAGAATCCGCTCTCAGGCACTATATAGATCTTATCAGACATCAGGTCAAGTCCACGGTCTGCATGCCGGCTGAAATATTCAGACATTCCCCCCATTACCATGATTGCAAATATCCCAAGAGCAATACCGAATACCGTAAGCCCTGTCCTCATTTTTCTCTGTGTGAAGTTCCTGATGATCAGGTCAAAATTATTCATATCGCAGCGCCTCCATCGGGCTCATTTTTGCAGCCCTGTAGGCCGGATATGTCCCGGATATGATCCCCAGTCCCGTGGCAAATAACATGGATATCACAAGCAGCCGGGGCGTTATAGTGAAAAGAACGGTTCCGCGGGCTGCGAGGTAATCGTTAAGCCAATAAACAACGGCTCCACCGCCTATGATACCGAGAATACCGCCAAGCGTCCCCATCAGTGCAGCTTCGCCCATTGTCATGAAAAGTATATCCCGCGTATCCGCGCCAAGCGCCTTAAGGAGCCCGAATTCCTTTGTCCTTTCAGACACCGACATAAGCATCGTGTTCATGACGCTCAAGCCCCCGATGATTGCTGCAAGCACTGCCGCGCTCAATGTTATCAGGGTGAAAATGATAAGCGACTGCTCTATCTGTTTTTTCAATTCTGCAGGTGAAAAGGTCTTGACCTTTTCAACGTTCAGTTCTATCCTTCTTGCAAGTTCCTCTGTATCGGCATCAGGATCAGGTACAGCAAGTATGAATGATACTGTGTTGCCCCTGTTATAGAATTTCTGAGCTGTATCAAGCGGTATTATCACACCCCCATCAAAAAAAGAACCAGTATATTCCATTATTCCCACAACAGTAAAATTCCTGACATTCGTTATCGACCTTGCTCGCTCAAGCTTTTTGCTCCTTATCTCGATCTCGTCACCTGCCCTGAGGTTGAACTCCCTTGCAACACTGCTTCCAAGCACAGCCCTGTAATTGTCCCCTGTTGCAAGTGGTCTGCCTTCTGTGAGCTTTGTATCCTTTAATACTGACTCCAT
>JBGOYM010000173.1:0-4677 GCA_041479675.1 Candidatus Methanoperedens sp. | reverse complement strand
GTTGTGTGGACGATAATGGAGATGATGTGGACCATATCGCTTTGGGAGCAGACATCCTTTCACCTGACTCTTCGATAAACAAAGCCAGATCGTAAAGACTTCCAGCGTAACCCATAATGTACTCATAGTTATATTTATTGAAGCGTCTGATGAATGTCTTCATATTCTCCACGGTCATGTTCGATGCATCCAGCTTCAATATTGCACAAGATTGTCCTCTAAGAAATGCGACTACTTTTTGTCGAAATTCACCTGCTCTTTCTCTCCATGTCTTTTGGGAAAATCTCCATATGGATGCATGCGAAGCATTTCGCTCAATATTCCACCATTTAAACATCCTCCATCCCATGACTTCAACCGGAGCACGTCGATCATGGTAAACCATCAACGGAACTCCCGTTGAGCCTCCAGTTGAGCTAGGTACTAGCACATTGTTAGGTATTGGACTTGAAACCATCGAAAACAAATGGTTCCTTATAAGTTCTTTCGTGAGAATAGGTATCTTATCCCAGTCGGATTCGCTTCGAATGTCCTCAGGATGCAGTCCGGCTTGACGATACAGATCATGATAAAAAACGGAATGCTCGTAAGCATATCGCAGAACTTTCATTCTGCGGATCCAATTCAACTGTTGGATTTGTTCTGTAGAGATAAATTGAGAATGCAATATATCTCTATAAGTAGCTTCGAGGTCAGAAAATTCGTAAGACTCTTTCATTGGCATCATTCAGTTTTTATCATGCGAATAAGTTGCGAAGCCCCATTTGTTTCGCACGATGTCAATAATCTACCTAATTCGCCGTATAAGAGTATTCGTGGGGTAGGTCGTCATATCACACAAAGGATACTTTCAAGCGAAATCCCCTTCATTTCAAGACATTCAGCAAAACAGTTCTTGCTTCAGTATTTTCGCGCGATCCTCCACGGTGATTACGATGGAGGAAGCTGAGTGAAATTCGTAGAGTGTCTTTCACTGGGCACCAAGCGCCATCTCACGCCTGTAAATATCAAGCATTTTGTTGACGATCTTGTCTTTGGAATGCCTAACTCGCGCTATATCCCTTGCCATCGCCGATAAGCGAAGAGCCAGGTCGTCATCCAGGAATAATTCCCGAAGACGCTCGGCTAATACAGCTTCATCCGCGTATGGGAATAATAATGCCGATTCTCCGTCTGTTACCATGCTGGGCACACCACCTACATAAGACGCCACAGACGGTGTTCCAACCATCATCGCCTCTGCAAGAGAATTTGGACTGTTCTCAATCAGTGACGGCAGTACAAACGCGTGCGCCTTCAAAAGCTCTTCTACGATGCCTTTGGCATCCAGATACGGCAGTGCAATGATTTGTTTTTCCAGTTTTTCGGCATGAATCATATCCGTTAGATAACGTGCATAACCCATCCTGCGGCAATTCAGCCATGTCCGACGCCAACCACCGGCTTTAGGATAAAACTGAGCCTGAGGTGTCTGGATAGTAATATCAGGAAACTCTCGTCGCAAAATCGCTGCCGCTTTGACCAAAACATGAAAACCCTTGAGGGGATATGAGGCACTGGAGGCAAAGATCGAATGGCGATTGATCCTACTGATGTCCCATTGAACATCGTAGAACGGCTGACGAATAAGTCTATCGCAGTGATAATATTGCGCCTTTGGATTCAACCTTCGCGTATGTGCCCTATCCCAGAGAGTCCTGCCGATGAATGCAGAGTGTGAAGAAAATATTTCTCTCTCTATTACAGAACGTTTCTTCCACCTATATTTCTGCTCAAACAATCCATCCCGTCGAATCCAGTCCCTCAGAGTACGGCTTGCAGCAATTTCACCAATAGGAATACCTCCATAATAATGCCGTTGACAGACATCGATTATCCCTTGGATAGAGATAACTGTGGGGCATTTGAGATAGCCGCGTCCTGTCAATAAACCATGAAAATACTCGGTACCGTGGATATCTATCACATCCGGTTGAAAATCTTCCACCACACGCTGGTAATCCCGAATAATGTTTTCAGGCAAATAAGTTAGTGGAAATCTCTTTTTTACCATAGGAACCGTATAATAGCGGATACCTTTTATTTCTCTGATTGCCCAATTAGCGCCCGGCACATTTGTTGCGATCGCCAGCTCGACACGATTGCTCTCGGCTAGCGCCTCTGCAAGTGCCAGTATCCAGCCACAAAGTGGCGAAGGTGTCTTACCTAATGCTATAGCCATATCCGGCATTGGAGAACTAGTGAGCCAGAGAACTTTCATTGAAGTTATTATATTCCTTTATGTTTTTTATGGGGACTGAAGCTTAATGTCTCACCGCTTTTATTTGGTTCTTCCTGCGCCTATGAACCTTTATTCCTTAATGCCTAGATCCCCCGTCTTTCCACCGTCCAATAACCATTCGCGACATCGTTTCGACTTCTTTATTTGTAAATCAGTTCCAATAAATTAATCATCACCTGGATTTACATTGATTCCCACCTTTACTTGGGAAAAACCAGTAAGCTCTCTCTAAATAGGCTGATCATTTCGCGAACTTGTTTACGGCAATAGGAGCCGCCCATATATATGCCTGCGAAAAGTGCAAGACTAATAAAGTGGCTCGTGATCGAATCGGCTGTGCTGATGTTTTTGATCAGAATGACGGTTCCTCCTGAAAATACGCTTATAAAGAATGGCCAGACTAAGGTTCTCATGAACAGAGAGACCGTGATAGGTGTCTTGTGGAAACAGTAAAACAGCGAGGGAACCAGCTTAATATAGCTGGCAACAGCATAGGCTACTGCCACCCCTTCAATCCCAAACTGTAGACCTATCACAAATGCAGGAACGAAAACGAGATTATTAAAAACACCCCAGTAAAAGTAGCGGTCTGAGAACCCAAAACTTAACATCACTAACCCCAATGTTCCTGAAACCGGTTGAATCAAACCCGCGATCGCAAGTGCCTGGAACACTGGAACAGCTCCAATCCATTGCGATCCAAGTATTAATCTAATCAAGAAATTCGCTTCGATCACGCAATACAGAGCCAGCGGAATCGTCAGAGATGCCAAGATATCAAGAATGCGTAGATAGTATTTAGTATAGCGATCAGGTTGGCTTTTCAACGAACTTAGCACCGGCATCGCAACCTGTGTCATTGGGTCCCTAATCTGGCTGATCGGCATCATAAATAGCTGATAAGCTTTGGAGTAGAGTCCCAGTGCGGCTGCATTGATAAATTTCCCAATCATAATACTATCCAAATTCATGGAAATGTAGTTGACAATATTAGCCCCCGTTACATGCCCTCCGAATTTCACCATGTCGCGTACACCCGTACCCCTTTTCATTCGGCCCGGGATCCATGGGCAGAAGAAGAGGGTCAACAGTGTGCCAGATAAAGCGTTGGCGAGCGTACCACCCACCAGCGCCCAGTATTTCCAGCCAAAGCAGGCCAGGGTGATCATCGAGATTAGACTGATAACGCGCGAGGCAATCTGGATGCTCGCCAGCATACCGAATTGCATGTTGCGTCTCAACAGGGCCTGATGCTGAATCGTCAGACCGCTGATGATGAATGAGAGGGATAATACCGCTGTAATGGCCGTCAGCTCAGGTTTGCCATAGAACAACGCCACCATGGGCGAGCCGGTCAAAACACAGAGGCCAAGGAAAGCGCTTATCAGGACATTTAGCCAGAATAGTGTACTGATCTGTTCGTGGGAGATGCGTTCATTCTGCACTGTGGCCATTGAAAGGCCGGCGTCTTTAAACATCTCAGCGAACCCGACAACGACCGTGACCATACCGATCAGGCCATAGTCGTCCGGCGTCAGCAGGCGAGCAAGTACTATCGTCCCGGCAAGGCTGAGGACGAATTGAACTCCCTGGGCAGTCATGGTGACCATGCCGCCGCGCACGGATTTGCGGGCCAAGTTATAACTTAAACGGTCAGAGTCAAAGATAGTATCAGGTGTAAGTCTCAACATACATGCATCAGCTAACTGCTGCTTATTATTTCATACTCATCAATCAATCGACTAAACAGCGTTGCGCGATGAGTCGCTGATTCGAGGGAACCATCGACCAAAATGGCTATTTCAAACTCCATCATTTCGGCATTTTGCCGATTACGAATTGGAGCATTCATAATAATGACATCGGACGAATCCGTTTTAGCTTCAGCCGACCGCCAAACCTCGGTCCGGAACGTTCCGTCTTTACTTGTGGCTCTCAAAGATATCCAGGCAAAATTCAATTGCTGTGCTGCCTCACAAACCGCCGTCCACCACTGCTGGAAAGTGTGAGCGCTGCGAAAATAAAGCTCAGCCTTTTCAAAACGCTCTGTCTCTAATTTTATCTGATGAGCTATGGCATGTTTTTTCTGCAAAGCAGCAACAGCTTCTTTAAATCGAATGGTCGTGGTCAGCTGAAATAGCAGTAACAACAGCAGTAAAATGCATCCGAAAACAACAAGAGCACCGACGTCACGAGTGACCATCATAAACATCCCCAGACCCGCAGCAAGCAAGGTCACAACATACGCTATTATTACCACCTGTCGCTGGGTAAGCCCCATATCGAGCAGTCTGTGGTGGAAGTGCATGCGGTCGGGAGAGAAAACAGACCTTCGTTCCAGAAAGCGACGCATCATGGCAAACAACGTATCAAAAATGGGGATACCTAAAGCAAGC
>JBGOYM010000172.1:0-4696 GCA_041479675.1 Candidatus Methanoperedens sp. | reverse complement strand
GTTTTCAAAAGGATATCGCCCATCTTCGGATTCAGGTCATGTTTCAGCAGTCAGGTTTGCCAGGCTCTTCTTAAAGGAAGAAGATGTGATATCCTTTGATCGGATGAGACGGAAAAGGCACACAGCGGTCTATGATACTGTCGGGTCGATCTCCAGGGTTGAAGCTGAAAATGCCATTTCACGAGCAGAAAAGTTCATTCTGGAAGTTGAAATGCTGATAAAAGGTCATTGAAAAAGATATTGTCGTAACCACATCAGCAGGTGTCATTCTTGAACAGTTACAGGATGGACCAAACAGGTTTCTCGCGTCGCCGGCTCGTCCACCTTCATTGCTATCACACTTTGGAACAGGGGGACGGGGGTCTCTGATTTGCTAGCAACTGGAACGGTGTAAAGACCGGGGAGCAGACACTGAACGGCGGCAACCTGGTGGTTCACTAAAACACTATGCGCCCGATGGACACGGGAACATCGGGCACCTGTTTCCAATTGGATCGCCGCAGCGCCTGGGGCGGCGAACTTTTTCTTTTTTTCTCAATTGAGGTTATGATGTTCGAAAGGTTGCCCTGCTTTCCTATCGTGCGCCGGATATTTATGGATTAAATATAATACAATTCATAACAAACAAACAAAGGTAATCAGACTCATCCGACTTGACTTTTTTTTGGTTGAGTTTAGTATTTTTAAGCATCATTTCCATTTCTATGCTTAAAGGGGTAGCCATTTGGCGCAAAGGTAAATTGAGGGGTCGCAAAATATGAAGCGGCTTTTGCTTATTTACATTTGTTCAGGATGCAAATGCGTATTGCACCCAGCGGTGCGCCACTAAAACCAGCGATTGTTCCTGCTATGCGACAGACGACAATGGCGCGCCTGACACGTCGGTAAAGACATGGACTTGCACGCTGCTGCCATATTTCTCATATATCCAATCTCATCATACACGCGCTCTCCCCATCGTTATAATATCTCTCCATAACTCCCGTCTTGCAGAACCCGTGCCTCTCATAGAACCTCCTGGCTTTCACGTTCCCTGACCGCACTTCAAGGATTATCTCAGAAACGCCCATCCCACGGAAAACCTGTATTATCTCCTTTAAAAGAGCGCTTCCCAGCCTGCGGTTCTGATAAGAAGGGTGCACGGCAAGGGAGAATATGCGTCCGGTTTCTTGCGAAGTCAGGAACCCGACTACGAACCCAACGATAAATCCGTTGATCTGTGCAACTATAAAACCATCAGAGCAGGTCTCATAGAACTGCATGTAGAAAAAGGGGTCATGCTCATTAAAGACCTGTCTTTCAATTTCAATGACCCATGGGAAATCAGGTGGCTGGAATTTTCTGATGATGTTCAATAATCCTCTGTCTGCTATCAGCAAATATAAAGATATTCCAGATGCTCATTAACAGTGATATTTATATAATCATAAATCAAAAAACTTCGAAAAATTACGGTGGCACCGGACTCGGTCTTACCATTTCAAAAAAGCTTGTTGAACTGCAGGGGGGAAAAATCTATGCACAGAGTGAGTATGGTAAGGGAAGTACCTTTACTTTTACCCTGCCTTTAAAGGCTCTTAAGAATCTTTAAACTCGCTACCCCTTCTTCCACTGTCCTTGCCTCTGCTACGACTCTTCCTTTATACCCATACAGTTTCTGGACTACCTTTTTCCAGTTTATCGTACCTTTACCAACGGACAGGTGCTCATCGCTTCTTCCCTTATTGTCGTGAAGATGTACGTGAATTACCTTGCTTAAGTCCTCAAGGAACTCATCTACCATGCCGTTGGTGTTAGCATGCCCGATATCCAGCGTGAGCCCCACATTCTCGCGCTCAAGCGACTCTATCATCCCAAGTATCTCACCCGGCTGTTTTCCCAGGATAAAAGCCATGTTCACCATGTTCTCAACGCCTATCCTGATGCCGCGCTCGGATGCGAAATCGCATATTGCCCTTAAGCCCTCGATATTCTGCCTCCATGCCATCTCAGGAAGCTGCATTCCAAGGGGTGAGAGATGACCGGGATGAACAACAGCCAGTTCCACAAAATCCGAGGCTCTGTCAAGGCATTTCGTCATCTGCCTTATGGTCTCATTCCAGATAGGGTGGTTGAGGCTTGCAAGATTGAGGTCTGAGAAGGGAAGATGCAACGTCAGGACAAGGTTCGTGGTTTCGATAATGTTCTGTATCTGAAATAATGTGGAGTCATTTAACTGCTGTTTCCCTTCGCTTACTACCTCCCAGCCCGTGAAACCCAGGTCTTCGAGGTCGTAAGCCCAGTCAAAGGGGTTGTTCACAAGAGCAAGTGATGAGAAACTGACTTCCATGAGGGGCTTATTTACTTTCATTATATAAGGATTATTTGCAAATCTTTAATAGAACATCCAACGATTTAAAAGCCCTATGAGACTCGTGATGAAATTCGGCGGAACTTCAGTCGGTGACGGAAGCCGCATCAAGCACGTAGCTGAGCTTGCGAAAGAGTACAGAGACAGCGGTAACGAGGTCGTCCTTGTGACATCAGCCTTGAACGGTGTCACGGACGCGCTCCTGAAAAGTGCAAAGGAAGCCTCAGAGACCGGGAAAACCTCAACTATAAAAGAGTTCATCACCGACCTTACAAAACAGCACCATCAGGCTGCGCAAGATGCGATCACAGGTAAGAAGGCAAAAAAGATCGTGGAGGTCGTAACGAAAGAGCTTGACTCACGCATTGAGGAGCTTGAGAAAGCTCTCATTGGTATATGCTACCTTGGCGAGCTTACGGTGCGGTCGATAGATTATATCTCATCCTATGGTGAGAGGCTTACTGCCCCTATCCTGTGCGGTTCGCTGAACTCGCTGGGGATTAAGTCCAGATCGTTCACAGGGGGTGATGCGGGCATTATCACCACTGATGATTACGGCAATGCAAGACCACTCGAAAAAAGCTATTCTCTTATAATAGAACGGATAGAACCCCTGTTGAAGGACAGCATTCCGGTCATAACGGGTTTTATCGGGGAAAACGAAGCGGGCATTATCACAACACTGGGGCGCGGCGGCTCTGATTTCTCAGCATCGATAATCGGCGCTGCGTTGAAGGCTGATGAGATATGGCTCTGGAAAGAGGTGCATGGAATACTTACCACTGATCCCATGATAGTCCCCGAAGCCCGCACCATACCTGTCATATCGTACATCGAAGCCATGGAACTTTCATATTTCGGCGCCAAGGTGCTTCATCCAAGGACCATTGAGCCTGCTATCAAGCACGGGATACCTGTACGTGTCAAGAACACCTTCGATCCTTCCTCCCCGGGTACCATCATTGTAAAAGACCTGAAGCAGAGCAAAGATATCGTGAAGGCTGTGACAGTTATCAGGAACGTTGCGCTCATTAACATATCAGGAGCAGGGATGGTGGGGACTATTGGCGTTGCAGCGCGTGTTTTCACAACGCTTGCAAATGCGGGCGTCAATATCATTATGATAAGCCAGGGTTCTTCAGAAGCCAACATTTCACTTGTTGTGGACGAGAGCCATCTTGATAAGGCTGTGAAAGGGATCAGGGCTGAATTCAAGAACGGAATAATCAAGGATGTTACTCAGGACAGGAATATTTGCGTGGTCGCTGTGGTCGGGGCAGGGATGGCTAATACGCCCGGGGTGGCAGGACGCGTCTTTGGAGCGCTTGGAAAAGCCCGTGTAAATGTTATCATTATAAGCCAGGGTTCATCACAGCATAATATCTCATTCGCTGTGAGCGGGGATGATGCAGTGAAGGCTGTGCAGGTGCTGCACAGGGAATTCGGGCTGGACGGAGAGAATTAGAGTTGCATGATCGATATTTCAAACCTCCCATTATTTTCAAAAGTGATCCTGATCATCGGTTTTACTATGGGGATAGTCTCTTTCGTGCTTGTTATGCGATACCCGATAATACTGATATTGATGAAACTGAGTCCCGAATACAGGGAATTTATAAAAAGGGCACTTGAGCGCAGCAAAGCGAAAAATAAATCATGAGAAAAATAATTTTCGTGACCGGTAACGCCCATAAGATAAAGGAAGCAGGGGATATCCTCTCGCCGTGTGGCATAACTGTTGAGCAGAACAACTGCGGTTATCCCGAACTTCAGGAGGATGAGCTTGAAAAAATAGCTGCATACGGAGCAGAGTGGGCTGCAAACAAGCTGGGCAGCGAGGTCATGGTGGATGATTCTGGTATATTCATCAGGGCACTTGGGGGTTTCCCAGGTCCGTATTCTGCCTACGTTTTTGATACGCTGGGGAATGAGAGGATCCTCAAACTGATGGAAAGGGAGACTGACAGGAAAGCAGTGTTCAGATGCGTTATAGGATACTGTAGACCGGGCGAGAAGGCTCGTTTGTTCGCGGGAGAAGTGGATGGTGATATCTCACTTGAAGGCAGGGGGGACGCGGGATTCGGGTACGACCCGATATTTGCGGTGGGCGGCAGGACTTTCGGGGAAATGGGGGAATATGAGAAAAACCTGCTTTCTCACAGGTACAGGGCGCTTTTGAAGTTTGCAGATTGGCTGAACGAAGGACAATACAAGGAAAAATATTTAATGCAAAGAAAATAAAAAGCCGCGCTGAGACAATACAGCCACGGGTAACAGGGTTAATGTCGTTGTGGTTGAATTATTGTTATGATGTATAGTGCACTGTGGCAGGTTGGGGAGTGGGTT
>JBGOYM010000171.1:0-4703 GCA_041479675.1 Candidatus Methanoperedens sp. | reverse complement strand
CGCAGGGATGTGGCCCGTAAGGGCTGAACCGTAAAACAGCAGGTGAATACACAATGAAATCAATGTATGCGTACATCAGGGACGCATGGAAAAAACCTGACGAATCCTATGTGGACGAACTCCAGTGGGAACGAATGCAGCAGTGGAGAAGAGATCCTTCGGTAGTAAGGATTGAGCGCCCCACGCGGCTTGATCGCGCAAGGGCCCTGGGATACAAGGCCAAGCAGGGGATAATAGTGGCGCGCGTGAAAATAAGGCGCGGCGGAAGGCGCAAATCAAGATATCAGCGTGGTAGAAGGACAAAACATATGGGTGTGAACAAGATCACCCCGGGAAAGAGCATCCAGTCCATCGGAGAAGAGCGCGCAGCGCGGCGATATCCGAACATGCAGGTATTGAATAGCTACTGGGTCGGTCAGGACGGCAGGCACAAATGGTACGAAACTATTCTAGTTGACACAAGCCATCCAGTAATAAAGAGCGATAAGAACCTCAAATGGATCTGCAATACCACTCATAAAGGACGCGTCTTCAGAGGAAAGACAAGCGCAGGCAGGAAAGGCAGAGGACAGAGGCGAAAGGGTATCGGCACTGAGAAGACAAGACCGAGCCTTCGTTCGCATAATAATACCGGGAAATAAATAATATAATTTTTCGTACCATCTGTGCGGCAACAGAAAGCGAAGAAAAAGTAAAGAAAGCTTTATCCCTTTTTATACTCGAGAACAAGATCGATACTTTAAATACTGAAGGTCATTTTGGAAATCCGATATCTATTCTCACATCGAAGATAAGAGGGGATGATTGCAGCATGTTCATTTCCATTTTGAGATCAAAGCTTATAGAACAGGATATGATAAGATTAAAAAACGAGATATATTACCGGGTGGATGATGACTGCGTCCTGCATATCAGGTTCGATAAGCAAGCGGCTTACTGTGGCAATGCTCAGCTTGCCACAACGGGAGATACGATTTCCACTGAGATAAAGCTGCGAGCGTACCCTGCCAGACGCGAGAAAGCTATTGCAGTTGCAGAAAATATTTTCAGAACAAAACCTTTATCCCTTGCAGATACATTTACGGGAGATACCCCATTAAACCCCGTATTTAAATACGGGGTTTCAAGGTGCCTGGGTGGGGTAGCTGGTCATCCTATGGGACTGTGGATCCTACGACTCGGGTTCGAATCCCGACCCGGGCCCCATAACTCTAATTCATACTATTATTAGATAATTTTATGTATGTTTAAATAAATATGTTTGATAGATAGTTTTAAGATGGTGTTGTAATGGTAGACAAATGTCCGAATTGCGGTGAAACGCTAATAACCAGGACCATACAGAAAAAGCTGGGTCTTGGCAGTATTGATTTTCCGGTTGCACAGATATGTCAGAAGTGTAATTGGAGCAGGGATCTAACAGGGGCTGGAGATATCGTTGTAAAACCTCCTTCACCTGAAGAAAAAAGATCAAGAATAGTTAAAAAGATCGAAAAAATAAAGTCCCCTGCTTCTGCATCAGCGAAAAGGGTCCCAGATACGAATAAGATAATTACTATCATTCTTGCATTACTTGTTATTGCGGGGATCGTCTGGGCATTCTTACCGAAAGGAACTGAACAACCAGCTGGTATCCAGCCCGCGCTGTCACCTGCAGCAACGCCAAAAATCACGGCAACTACTGCCGCAACGGCTGC
This sequence comes from Candidatus Methanoperedens sp., assembly GCA_041479675.1. GTDB lineage: Archaea > Halobacteriota > Methanosarcinia > Methanosarcinales > Methanoperedenaceae > Methanoperedens. Next base: position 3,006 of record JBGOYM010000171.1, on the reverse strand, counting down.
ATCTATTTCCGAAGTTACACCTACAGGCAATACGACCAAGGTTAGAATCAACCGCGATAGAGGCTTTATCAATTCGAATCAGAAGAACCTGAACATCAAGCCAGGCGATGAGGTCATCTGGGTCAATGACGACACATACACACTGACTCTTGTCAGCAAACAAGGTCTTTTTGAGGACAAACTGCTTGATAATGATAAACAGATTTCATATATATTCAAAAAGATAGGGACATACAACTTCGATATCGTAGTCCTTGGAGTCAAAAAGTTCAGCGGGACTGTGGTCGTTGAACCTTAGACTTGAGTCCAGTCGAGTTGAAAACCGTCAAGCGTCATGAGGATTATTTTCTGCGTTATGCCAGGAAGTTCATAAGGCAGTTCCTCAAACCCTATATACAATTCATCACCAGGGTTGACCTCGGGGATAGCGTTGACAACCTTTCCAAAGAAGTATTTCTTTTTTGTTTTAGAATCCTCAACAACAACGTTTCTCCAGCCTTTAGCCTGTGCGACACGAACGACGGTACATTTCCTCTTAAATTTCTTCAAAGATTTTTTGATTCCGCCGATTTCAGTTTCAATTGTCTGGACAACATCAATATCTTTATCGTTCATTTATTATGCACCATAAGATACCTTGATATACCCGTTTCATGTATTAAAGTTACTATTAAGGTGATTTACATGGGACTTCCATCCACAAAACGGTATTTAATTGAATTACTTCACAAACACAAACTTACTTATGAACAGGTCGGCAAATATTCCGGAATAGACACTGATAGAATTAAAGCCATAAAGAAAGGTCAAGATCCAACGGACGAAGAAAAAGCGAAATTAAAAGCCGTAGCATTCTCCCTATCAGATCTTCTCTCGAAGGATACAGGCGAAACGATGGATTGATTTTTTTTTATACGAACATCCCTGCTACTTCTTCTTTTGTTTCTTTTATTATCATCTTATTATAGGCATCATTGAAGTCCTGGAGGGTTACAGCTTTTCCTTTTCGTCTTATTACGAACATTCCAGCTTCTGTGACTATTGCCTTAAGGTCTGCTCCGCTCAAACCATCTGTCCTTTTTACAAGTTCCTCAAATTCCACGTTATCAAGCTTCATGTTCCGTGTATGTATCCTGAGGATCTCCCTGCGTCCTTCTTCATCTGGCAGAGGGATCTCGATTATCCTGTCAAACCTTCCGGGTCGTAGAAGTGCGGGGTCAAGAAGATCTATGCGGTTTGTTGCTGCCACGATCTTTACGTCGCCGCGCTTATCAAATCCATCAAGTTCTGCCAGTAGTTGCACCATTGTTCTGTTAACCTCAGAAGAACCAGACGTACCGTCATAAGTCCTGCGGCTTCCTACGGCATCTATCTCATCAATAAAAACGATACTTGGGGCTTTTTCCCGTGCAATATCGAATACATCCCTGACAAGCCGGGCGCCTTCTCCTATATATTTCTGGACAAGTTCTGTTCCGCTCATTCTTATAAATGTAGCTTTTGCCCTGTGAGCAACTGCCTTGGCAATAAGTGTCTTGCCCGTTCCCGGAGGTCCATAAAGCAGGATGCCATTGGGAGCATCCACCCCAACTTCTGTAAAAAGCTCAGGGTTTGTGAGTGGAAGCTCAAGCGTCTCCACGACTTCATCTATCTGCTTGCGAAGTCCCCCTATCATATTATAATCTACATCAGGAGCCTCTATCAGTTCCATTACTCTTGCCCGTACGTCTGCGGATTTTGACAGCACCCTGACGATCGACAGGTTGCCTGTTACCGCTACACGTGAACTTGCCGCTATTTTTTGTTTCATTTCATCCGGTATTATTGTGATAATTTCCTGGTTGCTGCCGTGCTGCCTGAGAAGCGCCATCTCATCGAGCAATTCTACCACGCTGCATATAAAAAGTGGCGGTTTCTTCAACTGTTCGAGCTGTTTCTGGTAATCCGTTATCGTCTGGACATATTTATTATTCAGGATAGCAGCTTCGAGAATCTTTGAATGCATTTCTTTCATCTGGGTTTTCAGGGTTTCTATGGAGTCCTGTAGTTCTCTTATTTTTGCCTCATTTACCGAACTTTCCATAGATGGTGTTCTTGCAATTGCATTGTCCATAATAGGCTAAATGGGTTTTATACCTTATAAATATTGAGTGCATATGTTTATAATATACCAGCTAAATTAGACCGTTCAATGAAGCTCATTGCATTTGTCGGGATGCCGGGCTCGGGTAAGTCCGAAGCATCAACCGTAGCGCGCAGCATGAAAATACCTGTTGTCAGCATGGGTGATGTGGTACGGGAAGAGGCTGCAAAATGTGGTTTGCCCCCAACGGACGAGAATATCGGCGGCATAGGCACCGCATTACGAAGGGATGAGGGGATGGACGCCATCTCAAAGCGTTGCGTTCCAAAGATCAGGGCGCACGGGGGAGATGTGGTGGTGATCGACGGTACAAGGAACATAGAGGAAGTAAATTACTTTAAAAAGCAATTCGGGATTGATTTTAAGCTTATTGCGATCAATGCGCCTTTTGACTTGAGGTTAGAGCGGGTAAAAAAACGCGCCCGTTCAGACGATATGACAGGGATCGAAGAATTAAAAAGACGTGATGAACGCGAAAAGGGCTGGGGTTTTGATAAGGCAATGGAACTGGCAGACATAACCATCAATAATACCAGTTCCTTAAAAGAATTCCAGGAAGAAATAAGAAAATTGCTAAGAACAGTATGAAAATCATAGACTGGCTCGCGCCTGATACTGTGGAAGGTCAGCCTGTAATGGAGATAGAGATGTAATGGGTTTTGCGGAATACCTGGCTGCAAGGGAATTTGCATCGATTATTGGTCAACCTGTAATCACCTACATATTAATAGTTGCACTGCTGCAGTTTATTTTCGCCTTACTATTTTTGAGGAAAAAAAGGGACAAGTATTATGAGTACCTTATCAAATGCCTCTATATTAGCACTGGACTTTATCTTGTCGGATTCATAGTCATCATTTTCT
>JBGOYM010000170.1:0-4713 GCA_041479675.1 Candidatus Methanoperedens sp. | reverse complement strand
TACAGGACAACATCCCCGAAAACCGCAGCGCTTATTTTCGGCAGTGGCAAGATCGTTTGTACAGGAGCAAAAAGTATTGCCGATGTAAACACAGGTCTTTCGAAAGTGTTTGATAAATTAAGAGGAATGGGTATCCAGATCCTGGATAAGCCTGAAATTAAGATACAGAATATCGTTGCATCCGCAGATCTTAAAAGAGTGCTCAACCTCAATGCAGTTGCTATCGGTGTTGGGCTTGAGAATGTTGAATATGAACCTGAGCAATTTCCCGGTCTTGTTTACAGGATGTCCAGCCCCAAAGTGGTCCTGCTAGTGTTTGGCTCTGGCAAACTTGTGATAACAGGCGGCAAGAAACCAGAGGATGCAGAAGCAGCAGTCGAGAAGATAGTTATAGAACTTGATGGATCAGGTCTGCTTTAATAATCTTGACTTTAGCAACTGTGTGATGGGGTACCGGGCGATCCTGGCGATTTCTTCCCTTGTTTCAATTTGTTCTTATCACCCTCACCCTCACGCAACAGACAGTCGGTGCGCTCCGAACTGCAGGGCGTTAACGCAGCGCGGGTGTTGCGCCTCGCAGGGGCGGCGCGCCGTCAGCGGACGGCGTTCATTCATCTGAGTGATTTGTGCCTGTGGGGTTGGGGGACATTCACAGCTTACGAACTTTCGGCTATCCGCAGAACCCACACTATTCCTGCTCTGGTTTATCGCCGCAGGCGCTTTGAAGATGTGCCTCCCTGTTTGTGCCTCTCTGTTCATGTCCAGACGGAAAAAAAGCTGATTTATTTTTATTAGCTATTCTTATTTTAATTGCTCCTGCATGATGCAATGCAATCAACAAGCAGCAGGTGAATTTTAAATAAAATTGGTTTTGGTGAGTTAAAAAACTCAAAAGCGCAAGCAGTCACAGGATTATCAGTCCTGCGATCACCAAATGTGCGCTACAACTTCAAAGGAGTTGTAAGAATGTCTATAGAACCAAAACCAAAAATAACTTTCGCTCAAACCGAGCGTGAAAAGATTAGAGAACATTTCGCCAAGCGGGCTTCTGAAGCGCCTATACCCAATCCTTTCGACCCGGAATCGATGAGGAAGTGGGATGAATATGTGCAGGAGATGCACGAACTTGAGCGGCAGCTGCAGGAAGCAGGTGAGCAGCTATGAGCTATCCACGGTACGGCTGGGTCGGCAACAGGATTGCTGAGGCGGATATGGCTGCCCTGTATAAGAGAAAGAAAGCCACACGAAAATCGATCACATCGATGGTGGCTGAAGCTGTGAGCCAATATGTAAAAGAGGCGGTATGATCCCGCTTGATCATTTCATCCTCAAAGCCAGGGAGATGACTGCCAGGCAGCAAGTGATCAATGCCGGCAGGAGGTTCAGGATATGTAAGGATTGCCTCAAGTTCAGGAGGAAGAGCGCCAGGGGAAGAGGTCCCTGATGCGAAGGATAGCCGGGTTCTTCGGGCCGTGTTAATTTTTTTTGCCACTGGACTCACGCAGGACAAGAGTATCGTTACATATAATTGAAGGCAGTAATCCATCTTTTTGCATCCATCTTCTCATTCATGGAACGGCGCGCCGTCTGTTGACGGCGGAATAATGGGGCTAAAGCCCGGTCAGGGGATGACCTTGCGCCGCCTGCGGGCGGTTAGTTGGCGGCTGGTTTTAAATAAAATTCTCAGGGGCGAATTATCGAGGTATCGATAGTCCAGGAGAATCAATATGAGTAACAATGGAATAGCATGGACTGAAGAGACAGTACAGTTTGAACATGACCCATGGAGAGGAGACGACCATGAAGAACTCAGGACCTCTATGCCTGGTTATAGAGGACCCTGGCTTAGAAAAGACTGCCCTGAAGAACTCAGTCAGGTAACTGCAATAGGTCTCGACAAAGGCACCAATTACCTGAAGGTTGTAATGAGAGCGTCTTCTGGAGATGTGCAATATGCATTGTTGCAACATTTCTATAAGATTGTGGGACTGGTCACAGCGAAACCTAAACCAAAGTGTATGACCCAGGAGGAGAAAGTACGGGCTTATAACCTCTACCAGAAAGGTATGCCCATGGCCGAAATATCCAGACTAATGGGACATGCACTTTCTACCATATGGAAATGGCTGCCTGATGAGACGAACACCACTGGTTACGCAAAACTAAAAACAAAATCCTATACCAGAAGATTGAAACAAATAGAAAAGCGTGCTATCGACATAATGCATGGTAAAATGACTAATAAGGCGATAGCTGAAAAGTTGGGGATCCCGCATAGACAGGTACGATATTACCTGTATGAATCGAATAATAAAATAAGTGCCAGACAGTCCAGAGCAGGGGCGGAATCCCCTGCTTGAATTTTTTTCGTTGATAAATTTTAAGGAACCGAGCTATACCCTTCGGGTAATGGAACCTCAGTATCCTCGAAACGCACCGGCTTAGCATTTATGATAGCGGCCCCACATCTTATACAGAAAGGAGCCTCGCCCACGCAGATAAATTCTAATCCACAATCGCACCTGTAAACAGGGAGTTTCATAATTACAATACTCATTTTATCACCAGAATAGCAGTGTACGAATCAGGCAATAACTATTTTCGCCTGCCACGATAGATGCATACCATGGGCGACTTGTGAGATGTATCCAAAAGCATGTCAGTCGTGCCCGGAGTGTAAGCATTAATTGTTTCTTTTTTGCCACCGGATCATCAATCATTCTGTCTGTCCATCATTCAATCAATCTGTCATCCTTTCTCATTCATGGAACGGCACGTCGTCTGCTGATGGCGGGAGCAGCCAGGCTGGTTTTAAATAAAATACCACGGGGTGAATTATCGAGGTATCGGTAGTTCGTGATATAATATGAGTTTGCTCGAAACGTACTTAGGAAATGTAGAGAACGTAAAGAAGATGAATCTTGGTGCTGTGATAATAAACGTTACGCGCGGGGCGGGAAGTGTCCTGGGTCCTTCCTGGGATCTGCTCAATGACTGGAGAGCTAAGAGAATAACCTGGGACGAGTATGTCCAGAGATTTGTAAAGGAAATGGATAACTCGCTGGCGAGGGATATGATGGTAAGTGTGGGCAATCTCGCCAAGACGAAAGATGTGTACCTCGTGTGCTTTGAGCGGAAAGGGAACTGCCACAGGTTCTTGCTTGTGGATATGATAAACAGGCTGACGGCTCCGGCAAGCGCTGACTACGGGCGCATAAATAAGTTCGTCAGTGAGCACCCGAAATGCGTTGATATGGCATCCGCTGATATCGCGGCAGCTCTGAGGGGATGAAAATATGCCCCAATTCCTTTCAACTCATAATAACCAGAAGCTCAGGGAAAAGTACGGCGATTACTGTCTTAGGAGCATCCTTCGCGGCAGGGTGGCAAAGCCCTTCGAGGAGTTCCAGCGCGGGGCGAGAGCATGATGCACAAATGCAAGTCGGGCCAGCACCTCTGGCTTTTCAAGGAAGATGCGGATAAATGCTGCAATGGGTTCAGGCGCGTCTTGGTGATCAACCCGAGTCACGCATCGGGAGGGCATGTGTCCTATGGGTACAGGTGGGAGCCGGTATGATGGATTTCAGCAACAAAGGGTCGGTCAAGGTTACACTCCAACAGGCATATCAGCACGATAGCGACTATGATACGTGCGCCTGCGGGAGAAGGAAGCTCAGTTCGGACAGGCTTTGTTCAGGGTGCAGGGAGGCGGGATTGTAATGACGACCAAGCCATGCGATAATAAAGGCTTCAGCTATCCTGTGTGGCACTGTAAACCCCCGGTGGGAAACAACGAGCACGGGCACGCCTGTCCTGATTGCCCTTTAAGGGCTGGTGTGTGATGGTCCCCCCATCTTTCAAAGCACAGGCGTGACCTGCTGGAGGTCAGGTTCATCCTGGAGGAAGAGCGCAGGCAGGAGAGTTCAGTCCTGCGAAGGATAGCCGGGTTCTTCGGGCTGTGTTAATTTTTTTTGCCACTGGATAGCCAATCATTCTGTTTGTCAATCTGTCACTCTTTCTCATTCAGGCACGGCGCGCCGTCTGATGACGGCGGATAAATGGGGCTAAAGCCGGATCAGGGAATGATCGGGCGCCGCCTGCAGGCAGGTTCTTGGGTGCAGGAGTGTGCGCCTGCTGTGGCAGAGACTACATTGCTCTGTGGGGCGGTGGATCAGTAGTATATCATTGAATTCCCTATGCGATGCGTCTTCTTTTTTCGCCAGGTGTCTTTCGTTTACTATAAGCCGGATGTGCTGGAGTCTATGGAATCTGATGGACGAAAACTTTAGGAAAACGAGTTCTTTATTATAGTTGGATCGTCGCCAAAATTTTTTTCGAAAATTCAAACATTTAATATTATATTTTCGCCGAAAAGTTTAACCCGCAAGTTTCTGCATGATCTTGAGATGAAAGATTATCCTTTCCTCAGTCCCTTCAGCCGCTTGATCGATGCAATTCCATCATCAATTTCTTTTTTCTGCTGTTTTTCAAGGTGCGCGATTATATCCTTAAATCGAATTTTAAGCGAATATACCTTATTTGGTCTTCCTTTACCTGGCTTCTTTTCTTCACTCTCATCGATCCAATCAAGCGGTTTTAACTCCCTCATAGCTATGCTGACTTCAGGCTGGCGCAATCCTGTTCCCCTCTCAAGATCAACAGATGTAGCCGTATCCACTTTTTTAAGATATGCCAGGGTTCTGGCAACTGGCC
>JBGOYM010000169.1:0-4724 GCA_041479675.1 Candidatus Methanoperedens sp. | reverse complement strand
GCTTGAAATCATTCCCAGGACCCTGGCTGAAAATGCTGGTCTTGACCCCATTGATATGCTTGTGGAGATGCGAAGCCAGCATGAGAAGGGCAAAAAGACAGCGGGGCTTAACGTGTTCACTGGAAAAGTCGTGGACATGTGGAAAGAAGGCGTGGTTGAGCCCCTCCGAGTAAAGATACAGGCTATCAGTTCTGCTACGGAAGCAGCCACCATGATCCTGAGGATAGATGATGTGCTTTCAAGCAAAGCCGCGCCTGCTGGAGGCATGCCGCCCGGAGGCATGGGTGGTGGAATGGAAGGAATGGATTAAGCATGTTATAAGAAGGGAGGAGGTGTTAAAATGGTTGTATATCCGGAAGAAATTGTGGAAATGGCTAACCTTTTGATGAAAGATATTGCAGATTCAAAAGATAATATTGATGCTAAACTGGCTGCAAGTTTTACTGACAGATGCGCTGAATTAATCAAAAACCTTGCAGAAAGTATGGCTGAACTTCACAACCGTGTGGACGTACTCACAGAAAAAGATTAATCGCTTTTCCGGTGTAGGAGATGCGAAGAGGAGATTCCCATATGGAGTGCTACTTTGGTCAGGAAGACGGGCAACATTTACGAAGTATTGATATCAGGACATCGCAGCATTCATGTGATCAATCTATGAGGATACAGCTTACGATATGACTATTGCAATTGAAGTTAAAGGGCTTGTTAAGATTTATGATGGCAAGGTTCGAGCTTTAGATGGTGTTGATCTAAAGGTTAAAGCCGGAGATGTTTTTGCCCTGTTAGGCCCTAATGGATCAGGCAAAACTACATTGATGCGGATTTTAACAACCCAATTTAAACCCACATCCGGTGAAGCATCTATTTTCGGGTTGGATGTTGTCAGGAGGGATTCTGAAATCAGGAAAATTATCAGCTACGTTCCTCAGGAGACGAGTGTCTGGACAGATATCAGCGGCTTTGAGAATCTTCTCATATACGCCAAAATTTATGGGCTTCCATCCGGCGATAGGAAGAAGATTATCCGGGATGCACTGGAGGGTATGGGCATGGATGCAGTTGCGAATAACCTTGTTAAAACATATTCTGGCGGCATGATCCGAAGGCTTGAGATGGCATGTGCTATGCTCATTAGACCTAAGATTTTGTTTCTGGATGAACCTACATTAGGCCTGGATCCTTCTGCCAGAAAAGCTGTCTGGGAGAAGCTGACATCTTTTAAGAAGGAATATGATACAACTGTATTTTTTAACACACATTACATGGATGAGGCTGACCTTTACTCTGATGAGATAGCTATAATTGATAGAGGTAAGATTGTCAAGTTCGGTACGGCTGATGAACTTAAACATTCCATCAGGAGAGAGGTCATTCAATTCAGTTTAATGAATCATATTGTTGATGAAAATGTTTTAAAGAGGATTAGAGGTTTAGATTTTGTCAGCGACGTTATTATTTCCAATTCGGAACTCAGTGTCGTTGTTGAGGATGCAGAAACTGCGCTACCTGTTGTTATGGAGGTTCTAAGAAATGAGGGCATATCTGTAAAGAAAATATCTACGGACAGGCCAAATTTAGATGATGTATTCCTAAAGTATACTGGAACTGTGTCCTCGATAAGTGGCGTTAGTGAAATCAGGCAAGTTAGGAGTATTGGCAGGAAGAGATAGCTATGACGATGATGGATTCTCTTAGGGAAATGTTTGCTATGATAGAACTTGAGCTACGGAGGCTCAAGCATGACAGAACCGAAATATTCACCAGGGCTATTCAACCAATTTTATGGTTATCTGTTTATGGAACTGTCATGAGCCATGTTAAGGCTATACCTACTGATGGGATACCTTACCTTGACTATATCACTCCTGGCGTATTGCTACAATCCACTATATTTGTATCGGTCTTTTATGGTTTAACTATCGTGTGGGAAAGAGAAACCGGTATTTTGAAAAAGCTTCTTGTTGCTCCAGCTTCAAGGTATGCTACTGTTATAGGCAGGTCTATAGCTTCAGGGGTCAGGGCGATTTTCCAGGTCTTGATAATTATACCAGTTGCGGTTCTTATTGGAGTTAATTTTGTACCTAACCCTCTATACTTCTTTACAGCGATTTTAATAATATTCTTTGTTTCAGGCGGGTTTGCTGCCCTCTCTATTTTTGTAGCATCTTTAATGAAAACAAGAGAGAGGTTCATGGGCATAGGTCAAGCTCTGATCATGCCGCTCTTCTTTGTCAGTAATGCTTTATATCCAATTAAGTTGATGCCCACTGTCTTACAATACTTCGCGATTTTTAATCCTCTGATTTATGCAGTGGATGCTGTGAGAGGTTTGATGATCAGCGGAGATCTGACTAATCTTCCATATGATATTGCAGCTATTGCAATTTTCGATACAATAATGTTTGCGGCGGCTTCAATAAGCTTCAGGAAAATTATAGAATAACTTAGCGGTAATGTCCAGCGACCTCCTGGGGTAATATTTTAATAAGAATCCCTCATTAATCCACTTGTTTACTTCTTTTCTGAGATTAGGTACCACCTCATTTGGTGGCCCGGCTATGGTATCTTACATTCGCAAAATGGCAGTTGAGCAGAAACACTGGCTTGATGAGGAATCCTTTCGCTCCTGCATTCATTATTATGATGGCACTTTCGGCTCTATACGTATGCACGTATAGTTTACCTGCGGTAGTTTCGGAGTTTAATGGATTTCAGGCTATAATTGTGGCCATTGTTGCTAATGCTACTGTATCATTTGGCACGACCTGATTTTCAAAATTTAGAGTTTTTATCTGTATTCTTTAGCTGAAGCTTCTTCTTACCAGCCATTTTCTGAGTTCATCCGCAAAAAGGAGTAGTGCTGCAAAAGGCAGGAGGATGAGCCAGTCGTTCAGGTATAATGGCGCTGTGCTGAATATATGCTGTAAAGGTGGTGCATACACTATTAAGAATATCAGGATTATTTCTATCGCTATGCCTATGAGAAGGTACCTGTTTGTAAAAAAGCCTACTTTGAACAATGATTCCCTGGTGGTACGGCATGTTAAGCCGTTTGCTACCTGCGTTATGATTATGGCTGCAAGGGCGACGGTAGTAGCTTTAAGATAAAGGGGGTCTACTTTGGAGAGGCTCAGTCCGTAGCTCCAGCCACCACTTTTTAACACATAGTAATAACCGCTCATAGCTGCTATTGCCTCGATTGGACCAAGAAACAAATATGAACGCAGTAGTATAGACCATGTTAGGATTCTCTCTCCCCTGCGTCGGGGGGGATGAGCCATAACATCTGGATCTGGTTTTTCTGTTCCAAGGGCTATGGCTGGTGCCATGTCAGTGCCCAGGTCAACTGCCAGGATCTGCATTACTGTAAGGGGTAGCGGTATTCGCAGGAGCAGGAAGAGCAGGTAGGGTACTATTTCCGGGATGTTGCTTGAGAATATATAGGTTATGAAGCGTTGAATGTTGCCAAAGACCGCTCTGCCTTCTTCTATTGCTGAGACGATAGTTGCAAAGTTATCATCCATCAGTATCATGTCTGCTGATTCTCTTGCAATGTCAGTGCCTCTTTTTCCCATCGCAACGCCAATATCTCCTTCTTTCAGGGCTGGTGCATCATTGATGCCATCGCCTGTTACCGCCACTATCTCACCCATATCTTTTAAAGTTCTCACGATACGAAGCTTATGTGCTGGTGTGGCTCTTGCGAATAGAACCTCACCTTGCAGAACCTGTTCAAGTTCTTTTTTATCCATCTTGTCAAGTTCGCTACCTGTAATTGTTACCGGCTCTTTAGTTATTCCAACTTCGCTTGCTATTGCTTTTGCTGTGAGTGGGTCGTCCCCTGTTATAATTACTATTTTTATGCCTGCTTTTTTGCATTTTTCAATAGCAAGCGGCACCTCTTTTCTTGGTGGGTCACGAAGTGCCGCTAATCCTACGAACATCATGTTCTCTTCAAGAGTTTCCCTTTTATACTCTTTTTCAATGCTTTTTTTTGCAAAAGCAATCACTCGCATGCCTATACTGGCGTAATCAGATGCCTGGGCTTCTATTTGGTTTTTATCTTCAGCTAAGAGGTTTTTTATACCTTTCTCTGTTGCGATATGCGTGCATTTCGAAAGTATTACCACTGATGCACCTTTGGAGTATAGAACGAACATGTTTTCTTTCTTGTTCACAGTGCTCATCATTTTCCGTTCAGGCGTGAAAGCGATTTCATCCACACGCTCCCATTCGCCCCCCACATCGCCCATGATAATTGATGCACCCTGCAGAAGTGCTGCTTCTGTAGGCTCACCGATTATCTTCTTATTTTCTATTTTTGCGTTGTTGCATAATATCGCTGCTAACAGTAACTCAGATGGCTTTGCCTGGGCGATTTTTCTGCTCTCATATAGTGTATAAATGTACTCAAGTGTCATCTTGTTCTCTGTAATAGTCCCGGTTTTATCTGTGCATATCACTGTTGCACTCCCGAGAGTTTCTACAGAGGAGAGTTTTTTTATGAGTGCACCTTTTTTCGCCATTCTCTGGCTTGCAAGGGATAAAGAAAGTGTTACTGTTGGCAGCAGCCCCTCGGGCACGTTTGCCACAATGATGCCAATGGCAAAGAGAACGTTATCCCAGGTGCTTATGCCGATAAGTTCTCCTGCTATGAAAAATATAAAACCCAGTCCGATTGCTATAAACGTAATTATGCGGGTCACAAATGCCAGTTCTCG
>JBGOYM010000168.1:0-4726 GCA_041479675.1 Candidatus Methanoperedens sp. | reverse complement strand
GGGGATGATGTTTTTCCAGAAGAGCGGGTTAGAAAGAACTATGCTTTTAACCTGTCTTAGGCATTACTTAAACTAAAACTCATCTGTCTGCATTTTTTTATGCTTTTCATATTGCCACCCCCACTCGAAATCACTTTTTCTAAAGATAATAACTAAGACTATAAATAGCATCAATAGATAATTATTTATACCAATAAAATGTATAAATAACTAAGACCAAAACTCAAGGAGAGAGTCACCATTTTCCTATCAAAAAGACCCCGAAAAGGAATCACATACTACATTGTTGATCGAACCTACAAAGAACAGGGAAAGCTCAAACATCAGACGATGTTATATGTGGGGCGTTTAGACAACCTAACCAGAGAAAGAAAAATTGAACTTGAAAAAAAGCTTCAAGAATTAAAAGAACCAAAGCTCTTAGACTCATTTCATATAGAAATAAACCGGCTTGGATACAAAGAAAGCCGTTATCTAATAGACGAGATCAGCATCAAAGAAGTACTGGATTTTGGTGATATAGCGGCACAGCACAAGATATTCGAAAAACTAGATATATGTGAGATCATAAACAAATATTCCACAAAAGGTGGAGGGACAATCGATGTGGGGCGACTGGCTGAAATCATGGCGATAAACAGGAACTGTGACCCATGCAGCAGAAGAAAACTGCCATTATGGTTTGAAACAACAGTGCTTCCGATTTTATTAAACATCAAACACTCTGAAATAAACGATAAATTATTTTTGAGAACATTTCCCTATCTGCAGGAAAAAACCACAATACCCATCCAAAAAGAGATCTATGACAAAATAACCCAAGTATATGAAATCAAAACTGAAAAAATCTATTATGACATCACTTCATCGTATTTTGAGGGAAAAAGTTGCCCCCTCTCAAAATACGGTTATAAGGTTGAGGAAAAGTTACAAAAAACTAAATCTGATATCGAAAGCGGCAAACATAATTTAACAGATCGACGAAAAAAGAACATTTCCTGCATGTTGAAAAGTCAAAAAGTCGGCAAATTCATAAAACTGGAGTTTACGGATAATGGTTTTACTTTTGAACGAATAAATGAAACGATTGAAAAATCCAGGAAGTATGAAGGTGTTTTCCTTCTTTCAACCACAGAAATTGATTTGAAAGGAGAGGAGATTTTAAAAATATATAGAGAGAAAGATATTATTGAAAAGGCTTTTAGAACGATAAAATCCGAGATCGAGATGAGACCTTTTTTCTTGAGTACTGAAAAAAGTGTGATCGGCTATGTTTTCATCTGCGCTCTGGCTTACCAGATCAGGTCGGTCTTGAAATTCCATATGAAAAAAAGTAATTCTGAAATGAGCATTGAAGATGCTTTTGAAATCTTGAATCGATACAAGGTAGTTAAGATTGCTGTCGAGGAGAAGGGTGTCCAAGTCTATCGAAAAGTAGCCATTGAAGGGCAGAAGGATATCGATGTTATCAATTGCTTCGATTTGGAGTCAGAGTTTGAGAAGGTTTCTTGCTTAAATAGTGTCTAAGATAGGTAATAAAATAATTTATCAAATCGCTTAAAACTACAAAGTATGTGACTTTTTTTTAAAAGATCACTTATTGTTCAGAAGCCTGTCATACACATCGCTCCATGACAATTGTGACCCGGCAGCCACGAACATGGCACACGCTATGGCTTCTGCGATTTGCTCGTCGGTCGCGCCTTGCTTTTTTGTGCGCTCTGCATGTATCTCTGTGCAGCGCTCACATCTCATAAGCACGGATGCTGCAATTGATATGAGTTCTTTGGTGCGCAGGTCAAGCGCGCCTTCCTTATAGACCGTGTTTCTCATTTCTGTGAAAGTTTTTGCAGCTTCGGGAGACCGTTTTTATCGAACCATATCACACGGGCTCTTCGCGCGACATGTACAAGTCCAAGCATCACCGGTACTTCTATGAGCGGCCCTACGACTGCGGCGAACGCCACCGCTGAGCCTATACCGAACACCGCAACCGCCACAGCGATCGCAAGTTCAAAATTATTGCTTGCCGCTGTGAATGCAAGAGTTGTGGATTGGTCATAGGAAAATCCAAGCCTGTGCGACATGAAAAAAGAAACGCCGAACATTATAATGAAATATGCAAGCAGCGGGATTGCAATTCTCAATACATCCATGGGAAGTTTTACGATGTACTCTCCCTTTAATGAAAACATAACGACTATCGTAAAGAGCAGTCCGACAAGCGCGGTTGGACCAAGTTTTTTCATAAATACGCTGTCATACCAGTCCTTTCCCCTTTTTTTTACAAGAACCGACCTTGTTATTATACCTGCGATAAATGGAATTCCCAGGTAAATGAATACTGCCTTAGCGACCTGCCATATTGATATATTCACAACCGCGCCTGCTCCTGCTCCGCCTATCCATGCTGATAATACAGTAATAAATACGTAGGCGAGAACTGAATAAAGCGCTACCTGAAATATTGAGTTCATGGCGACAAGAACTGCGCACAGTTCATTATCCCCACCTGCAAGCTGGTTCCAGACAAGAACCATGGCGATGCATCGTGCAAGACCGATTATTATCAAACCTATGCGGTATTCAGGAAGGTCTGGAAGAAATATCCATGCAAGGGTGAACATCAGCACAGGTCCGATCACCCAGTTCTGGACAATGGATGCGCTCAGGGCTTTTCTCTGGTGCTTCATTTTAGATAATTCCTCGTATTTCACACCTGCAAGGGGTGGATACATCATCCAGATAAGACCTATGGCAATGGGAAGGGAAACCTGCTCGATACGAACAGTGTCGAGTATGGCGGCAATCTCTGGATATACAGCACCCATGATAATTCCGCCTGCCATGGCGAGAAGAATCCAGAGGGTCAGATATTTACTGAGACCTGAAAGTTTTGCTTCCATAACTATTGCTCCTTATCAAAAAAATCAACGTAAAGTATATTATCCATGATTTCCACTTAATATTTCAATATTTATTGAAATACTATATTCAGATATAAACTTTACTATTTCCATCTTTGTTGTCGCGCCGGGACTCACCGTGAAAAGCAGGCTCTCTGTGCTTTCGCCCTCATCTTCGGGGAATTATTATGACGAATTCAATATCGTCCCACCTGGATTAACAGAAAAACTGAATCAGGGCAAAGTCCTTATCAAGAACTGGCATGCCCTGAACTGGGAGACCGAAGAAAGGCTCGCAAAAAAGAAAGGCGTTGACAAGCGCGGGGCAAAAAGCAATGAAGCCTATGTCCGTGAAGTGCTGGGCGAGATGGCTAACGCGCACGGCATCATTGTCATCAACGATGAGGCGCATCATGCATGGCGCATACATGCATGTTATGATTTTTCTGCAACTCCCTTTGCTCCATCAGGAAAGAAAAGTTCAGAAGAAGCATTGTTCCCATGGATATTAAGTGATTTTGGTCTTAACGATGCCATAGAATCAGGACTTGTTAAGACGCCGCGCGTCGTGATTCGTGATGACGGCGTTCCAGATGCAAAGGATTACAGATCAAGACTCTACCATATCTACGAACACGTCAGGGACGATCTGAACCGCGATGCTCAGGAGCATGATCCGTTCCCTGATCTTGTTATTAACGGGTATTATCTTCTTGGAAAAGACTGGCTGGAAGCAGAAAAAGCGTGGAAAGAAAGAGGCTCTAAAACTCCTCCAGTTATGATCTCGGTGGCAAACCGCACGGAAACCGCGGCGCGTGTCAAATATGCATTTGACCATAAAAAGATCAGGATAGATGAACTATGCGACCCTGAGAGAATACTCCATATCGATTCCGAGGTACTTGGAATGGCAGAACTTGCGCCCTTTGTGGAGGGAAAACCTGATTTTGCAGGCATATCTGAAATCGACCTGAATGATCTGGATAATAAATTCAGGATGCAGAGGATTATTTTCGAAACAGCAAGAGATATCTATGACCATTCTTATCACCCTGAACATGAACAGGGTAGTGCATCATATCTGGAAGGCAATCCGATTTGAAAACACAGAATCCATTACGCCTGTATTCAATAGCGATAGCCCTATCCGTTCAACAGGCGATATGAGGACATGGTACACAGGGAAACCCTGCGAACCAACAAAAAAATCCCATATAAATTTCTGTGTATTCGACAGCACATGGGAGGCTTCTGAAGCATTTGAACTTGATCGAAATCCAGATGTGCAAGCATGGGTTAAGAACGACCATCTCGGATTCGAAGTACTCTACATATTTAAAGGAGAGGTCAGAAAGTACAGACCTGATTTTATTATTCGGTTGACGAATGGCAAAAACCTAATCCTTGAAACAAAGGGACAGGACACTCAGCAGGATAAGACAAAACGTGAATTCCTGGATGAATGGGTAAGAGCTGTAAATCTTCACGGTGGATTTGGCACCTGGATGTGGGCTGTTTCAAAAGATCCGGCTGATGTTGCGGGTATTCTTACAATCCTCAAAAAGCCTGTTCACTGGGGCGTTTCGGACTCATCTGATGATATAGACCGGCACCTGTACGGCGGCAAATGAGCCTTTTAATCGATATCTATTCTTTCAATTTTACATATAAAATTGTAGGTCCTTTTTCATTTTGGTCTGATTTAATTTCAAAAATGTTTGGATATGCTTTAATTAGCTGTGACAATTGTTTATAACCATATGTGCGCGGGTCAAAACCAGGATCTAATTGAAGTAAACGATTCCCAAATTCTCCTAAAT
>JBGOYM010000167.1:0-4729 GCA_041479675.1 Candidatus Methanoperedens sp. | reverse complement strand
TCATCTATTGCAATAAGAGCGTTCTCTTCCTCTTCAGCATCAAGGAACTCTACAAGACCATCACTTACGAGATGGTCAAAATCGATCTCTTCTTTTTTTAGTTTCTCGATGTGTTCTTTAGTTATAAGAGGGGCGCCGTTCTTAACGATTATTGCAGGACGTCTTGCTCTTCCGGGGTCTGAGTTAATATATATCTCATTGGTATCTTCAACGAACGTAATGTTGACCTGTCTCTTGATCTCGCCATGCTTGCGTTTTTTTCTGAATTCATTAACAAAATCTCTGGGATTATCGTGGGTTCCCATAAGTTCGCCATTCAAGAAAATCCTTGTCTTATTCACTGAAATCAGCCTCCGGTTCTTCTTCGGGTTCAACTTTTATGTCTTCTTCCTCAAGCGCTTCTAATTCTGTAGCATAAGTAGTCGGAACTTCTTCCATTTCCGCAAGATGAGGTATTATCGGAACTATGCCCATATCAAATAGCATGATCTTGAACTGTTTATCATCACCTGCGCTTGTGGATATCTCGACTAGCTGGGCAAAATTCTTCACAAGACCGCAATTTGGTCCTTCCGGCGTTTCTGATGGGCACACCCTTCCCCACTGCGTGGGGTGCAGGTCACGTGCCTCGAAATGAGGTTGAGAGCGTGACAGCGGTGAGATAACCCTTCTAAGATGGGAGAGCGATGCAATATAATCTGTACGGTCAAGAAGCTGTGATACGCCTGTCCTGCCCCCTACCCAGTTTCCTGTTGCAAGAGGATGCACAAGACGTTCTGTGAGTACATCAGAACGCACAACCGTGGCAACGTTGAGGTCCCTGTTCCTCATGCTGGCTCTTTCAAGCTGGTATTTGATATCACGCGTGAGCCTGTTGAACGAGACCCTGAAAAGGTCTTCCATCAGGTCGCCCGCAAGTTTTAGCCTTTTATTAGCATAATGGTCTTTATCATCGTTTTCCCTCTTGCCAAGCGCAAGTTCAAAGCATGCCTGCGCCATTCTTCCCAGGAACTGCGCTTTAAGTAACCTGTGCGCTTCATCGTTGCCAAGGTGTGGAAGCAGGTATCTATCGATAACATAATTTGCCCTCTTTATCTGGTAATCCCTTGCCTGACCTGAAGCAACGCGAGTGCCTATTTTCTCCATGGCTTTTTCTTTGTCAGCAACTTCTGCTTCTTCAAGGTTCTCGAGCATGAATTTGACTATTTCAGGATCGTTCGATACTGCGTTCACGATGTCCTGATCTGTTTCAATACCAAGCGCTCTGACAAGAGTTACAAAATTTATCCTGCCTGATATCGAGGGGAATGAGACTTCAAGAATGGACTTTCTGTTCCTTTCAACAACAACAAGGGCACGGTAGCCCCGCCTCTGTGAGAAAACTTTTGCAACTTCTATATTTTCGCCGTATCTTTCTTCGAATTCGACAAGTATCTTGTTCGGAGCAAGGTCTTCAAGCGTGGTAATTACTCGTTCAGTGCCATTGATTATGAAATACCCGCCCGGATCCTGGGGATCTTCTCCAAGTTCCACCATATCTTTTTCAGTAAGCCCGACAAGATTGCATTTTTTTGACCAGATCATCATCGGCATAGACCCGATCTCAGCTTGTTTTTCCTCTTTTTCACCTTCAGGACTTACGATCGTCATTCCAAGAGAGATCGGAGCAGAATATGTGATGTTTCTCAGGCGCGCTTCGGTAGGATAAAGTTTATCCACCGCACCATCTGCTTCTCTGACTACCGGATGACCCACATGGATCTTTCCGAGACGGACGTGTGTCCCTTCTATATCTGTTTCAATGATCCTCTGTTCATTAATAACTTTTTGAAGACCGTATTCCAAGAAATCATTGAAGGAATCTACATGATGTCTCACTATTTTATCACTTGTAAAATAAGCTTTTGATAACACTCTTCTATCTAACATATTTCCTCATGTTCCCAGATAATTCATGCTATAACTAACCGGTAGTAAATGGCTATACCTGCAGTCTGGCTGTCCCGTGTGATGCGGACAACATCTCCCACTTTTGCCTGTGTTTGCACTGCAGCAGGGTCTGTAACACGGATCTTAGGCATCTGTTCTTTTTCTATATTATATTCTGATAATGTTTTTTTTAATTCAGTTTCATCTATGATCTCGTGTTTCGGCACCATTTTATGTCCTAATGGATTGAAATCTCTTCCTTTATTTTCTTTCTCCTTCATGCAGTTTCCTCCAGAACAGAACGGGCTCGGAGGGATTTGAACCCTCGACCATCGGGTATCTTTTCTTTCGAATAAAAGCCCGGTGCTCTGCCTGACTGAGCTACGAGCCCAAACATTCTATAATCTAATCTAATGAATATGCTGTCAATAAGGGATAATAAATGATCATTAATAAATTGCAAGTTGTGTTAAAACCTCGTGGACGTGCGCCCCCTGAACGACCTATTATAATTTAAACCTTTCTCTATCTTCATCTTACAAAAACTTTTCTTTCCCATCTATAAATCATATCTTTCCCACAAGGTCCAGAAGAGCGGCCATGGGATCTTTTGCCTTGATGACACCTGATGCCAGCAGGACGCCAGCGGTTCCAAGTTCAAGCGCTGCAACAACGTCCTCTCCTTTAGATATCCCTGCCCCGCAGAGTATTTTTACCTCAGGATCTATTTTTTTTACTGCCGCCACTGACCCTCTGACGATTTCGGGGTCTGCCTTAGACACCGGAATTCCCGAACCGATCAGCTCAGGAGGTTCGATCGCCACAAAATCAGGGGATAGCGCTGCCGCAGCTGAGGTGACTGCGATATTATTCGTACAAACTATCGTTGTCAGTCCAGCTTTTTTTGCAGCTCTTACAGCTGAATCTATATCCGATAATAAAAGACGGCGTTCTGAGTGGTTTATCAGTGTCCCGCGTGCTCCTGCTTCCCTGATACACTCTGCTGTTATATGACCTGTGAAGCTGCCTGCTCCAGCGCCGTCTATATGCTGCGCGAACACCGGTATCTTTACTGATGACGCCACCCTGTATATATCAGGTATTTGAGGGACTGCAACTATGCCTACGCCATGGTCCAGGCTCACTTTTTCGCAATACTTAGCTATCCTTACCGCTTTTTCGCCTGTACTTTCGGCATATGTTTTAAAATTGACTACTATGAGCGGCTTCTTCATCGAGTGCATATTGAAAAAAAAATTAATCCAGATACACTTCTTCGTGGGGATGCACAACTATGCCGTTAGGGGTTATTTCACATGGATGGATACTCTGACTGTGGTTTGAGCCCCGCATCTTGAATATCTCAACACTTCGTACTCTTACGGTCTCCTTGCGTTTATAATACAGCACGATAGTGCCTTCAGTGACAAATGTCTCAACGCCGAACCTGCTTGCGTTGTTCCCGTCTATTATCTCACATGTCAGCAGGGAAGTCAATCCCAGGATCTCAAGCGTTGTGCTTAATTTCAGGAGTTCCACCCTTATCTTTGCAGGGTCTCCGAGATAAAAACCGATAGATGTAGTGCCGTCTACAAGCGCCCGCTTTGCATCTATGTCCTCCTGGATAGCTATTATCTGATCAAGCATGGAGCGCATATCAAACGGTCTCACGTCCACATATTTCTCGTGTGAGGGTATGCCGATCTTCGTTGAACATGCATCCAGTATGGCGAGTTTGCCTTCTTCTTCCAGCGCCTCAAAGTCCCACCCGAACTGTTTTACGTTCTCCCTGACCTGTTCAGGACGCTCTTCAGTGGCGATATAAATACCGTTTTCCCCGTATTTTGTAATACCATTATAAAGATATTGTAGTCCGAATATGGTTTTACCCGCGCCTGCTGTCCCCGATAGAAGGTACGACCGATTTCTCAGTATCCCACCGCTGCACAGTTCGTCAAAGCCTGGAATTCCTGTTGGGACGCGCTGTATAGAACTTGATTCAGATTTTGTTTGCTTTTTATCCGACATTAATAAACACCTGTTCAGCTATTATTGTATTACTTATAGATATATTTTGTTTATCACCTTAATAATCATTATGAAAAACAGACTCAAAACCTATATATTAAAGTAATTCCTTTTCGGGTCGGGTGTTATTATGGTACTACCGGATAAATTCAAATGCGTCATAACGAACTGGGATTACATTTATGACCTGTGCAGGCATGTCGCGAACGATGTCAAGAAGTCGGGGTACAAACCCGATACTATAATAGCCCTGGCGCGCGGGGGCTGGTTCGCGGGAAGGGTGCTGTGCGATTTCCTGGGGCTCAATGACCTCACCAGCCTGAAGATCGAGCATTATGTGGGCACTGCGAACGCAGGTGGAGGTCCTGCCATCAGGTACCCCCTTGCAGACAACGCAGTAGCTGGCAAGAAAGTGCTTATCGTGGACGATATCTGTGATACTGGCAAGAGTATAGTCCATTCAAAAGAGTATGTCTTAGAACAGAATCCTGCCGAGGTCAGGACAGCAGTGCTGCAGTACCTCTATACTTCAGAGGTAAAGCCGGATTACATAGGCGAGGTAGTAGAGGAATGGGGATGGATAGTATATCCATGGAATTTTATCGAAGATATGATAGATATCATCTCGCGCCTGATGGCAAAAGAGAAACTGGATGAATGGACAATACCTAAAATCAGGTCAGGACTATTGAAATACCATAATATTGATCCTATCAACTTCGAGATAGCCCAGCCTGACAGGCTGGATGAGATACTCGGAGAGATGGTAAGG
>JBGOYM010000166.1:0-4748 GCA_041479675.1 Candidatus Methanoperedens sp. | reverse complement strand
ATAGCTGGACTGTGCTGCACAGCTCACGAGATGACCCGCTACAACAAGACTGCTAAAATCATAGGCTCAATGAGCAAGGAATTGAAATATATCCGCTCAGGCATACCAGATGTGCTCGTTACTGATGAGCAGTGTGTTCGAGCAGATATTTTGAAGGAAGCAAAAGAACTCCATATTCCAGTAATAGCCACCAATGAAAAAATCACACTCGGTCTGCCTGAGAGGTCAAACGACAGCATTGATGCGATTATACAAGACCTTGTAAGCGGAAAACAGGCAGGTGCATTGATACTTGACCCCGAAAAGGTAGGGGAATTGGTTCCAAAACTTGCCATGAAGATGGGACCGATAAGGAAAGCCAAAGGGCTTACTGCGCTCCCGGATGATGAGGAATTCAAGAAACTTGTGGCAAAATGCACAAAATGCCTTCAGTGCACACGCGACTGCCCACAGGGTCTGCCTATCGCAGATGCAATGGTAGCTGCCGTAAATGGCGACCTCACGCAGTTCGAAGTGCTCCATGACAAATGCGTGGGTTGCGGAAGATGCGATTACAGTTGCCCTGCGGATATTCCTGTGCTGAACGTCATCGAAAAAGCTGCCCAGCGCGTGATACGCGAAGAAAAAGGCAAAGTAAGAATAGGAAGAGGACAGATAGGCGACCCTGAGATACGTGAGGAGGGCAGAAATCTTGTGCTTGGCACCACGCCAGGAGTGCTTGCTTTTGTTGGATGCTGCAATTATCCGGACGGCACTAAGGATGTATATGACGTTGTGGAAGAGATGATACAGCGCAGTTACATTATTATTTCTTCGGGTTGCGCTGCAATGGATATCGGGATGTATAAGGATAAGGAAGGAAAGACGCTTTATGAGCGCTACCCAGGAAGGTTCATCAAAGGAAACCTGCTGAACACTGGCTCTTGCGTATCTAATGCGCATATCGCCGCTACAACGATAAAAGTCGCCTCCATTTTCGCGGGGAGAAAGACAAAAGGCAACTGGGAAGAGATAGCCGATTACGTGCTAAACCGTGTTGGAGCGGTCGGGATAGCATGGGGTGCCTACTCCCAGAAAGCCTTTTCTATCGCCACAGGCTGCAACAGACTTGGCATCCCTGTTGTTCTCGGACCTCACGGCACAAAGTACAGGCGCGCCTTTATCGGAAAACCTTACAGGAAAGATGACTGGAACGTGCTGGACGCAAGGGACGGCTCAATGATCAACGTCGAACCTGCGCCAGAGCATCTTTTGATAACAGCTGAGACGAAGGATGAACTGATGCCGCTGCTGGCTAAGATGTGCTTCAGACCAAGCGATAACAGCTTAGGAAGGGCTATCAAACTCACACATTATATCGAACTGAGCGAGAAGTATCTTAAAAAGATGCCTGACGACTGGCATGTATATGTGCGAAGCGAACATGACCTTCCTGTAGCCAAGCGCGAACAGCTACTAAAGCTTCTGGAGGAAAAGGGATGGAAGATAGACTGGGAAAAGAAAAAGATCACTGAAGGACCGCTGCGCAAAGTGGATGTATCGTTCCAGCCTACAAATGTCCCCCGTCTGTGCAAGGATGCCAAGAAATGACTGCAGAAAAGGTCGTAGACACAACCCGCCAGGCAGTGCCTTTTGACACCGGGAACATCCCTGGACCGAAGATGGCAAGAGCTGTCATGCCAGCAGTGCCAGGAAAGATGCTCGCAAGAGCAAAGAGACCGCTCCTGATTGTTGGTTCTGAGGTACACGATAAGGATGTGCTTGCAAGGGCGATCGCGATAGGACAAGCGGGAATCCAGATAGCTGCAGTCGGGAACGCCTATACATCCCTTGGGGATAAAGGACTCGATGTCCACTATATTAATATGCATGCTCTGGCATCATATCTCTGCGACCCCGAATGGAAGGGACTTGATGGAAAAGGAAACTATGACCTTGTCGTGTTCTTCGGGATAACGTATTATTATGCATCGCAGGCTATATCTGCGCTCAAGAATTTCTCGAATATCAAGGTGATATCAATAGACAGGTATTATCACCCGAATGCAGACATGTCATTCGGAAATCTCAAGAATGATGTTTTCATAGCAGCGCTTGATGAAGTTATTAAGGAGTTACCAAAAAGATAAAACAGGCAGGATAAAAAAATGGCAAACGAATTTCCCTTTGAAATATCACCCATGTTCGAGGGTGAACGCGTACGAAAAGATGATATGTTCGTTGAACTCGCAGGTCCCAAGTCTCGGGGATTTGAGCTTGTGAGGGCTGCGGGATCAGATGAGATAGAGGATGGTAAATTTACACTCATAGGACCAGATATTTCCGCTATGAAGGAGGGGTCGCGCTACCCCTATGCGATGATTTACCGCATCGCAGGAAAACTGGTAGAACCTGACCTGGAAGCTATAGTGGAGAGGCGAAATCATGATTTCCAGAATTATATACGGGGCTACATGCACCTTAACCAGAGATATGATGTCTGGGTACGGATCAATAAGGATGCGATAAAAAAAGGTCTTAAATCATTCGAGCAGATAGCAAAAGCAACGATGATGCTGTTCAAGAACGAACTTCCTTTCATCGAGAAAATAGATGCGACATACATCACTGAGCCGGAGGAAGTTGAGAAGCAGAGGGCTGAGGCTTTGAAGGTGTACGAGGCTAGGGACGCACGCACACGGGGTCTTCATGACGAGGACGTTGACGTGTTCTATGGCTGCACGCTGTGCCAGAGCTTTGCCCCCACCAATGTTTGCGTTGTCACACCTGACAGGATATCCTTATGCGGCGCTATCAACTGGTTCGACGGGCGCGCGGCGGCGAAAGTTGACCCTGAGGGTCCGCAGTTCGCAATCCCGAAAGGCGAGATAATTGATAAGGAAGGCGGAGAATATTCGGGCGTCAACGAAAAAGCCGTGGCTCTGTCGGGCGGGGAATACTCGCGCATCAAGATACATTCCTTCTTCGAGTACCCGCACACAAGCTGTGGATGCTTTGAGGTTGTTGGGTTCTACATCCCTGAAGTGGATGGCATTGGTTGGGTAGACAGAGACTATACAGGTACTGCCCCCAATGGTCTTGCGTTCTCCACGATGGCGGGACAGACGGGCGGCGGCAAACAGATCATAGGTTTCCTTGGCATTGGTGTAAACTATTTCCGCTCACCCAAGTTCATACAGCCTGATGGAGGATGGAACCGGGTGGTGTGGATGCCCAAGAACCTGAAGGAAAAGATAAAAGCAGACATACCTCCTGAGCTTGTGGACAAGGTTCCCACTCAAGATGAGGTGAACGACCTTAAAGCTCTGCGTGATTTCCTTGAGAAAAAGCAGCATCCTGTGACGCAGCGCTGGACAAAGAAAGAGGCTGCCCCGGAGGCGCTTGCTGCTGATACCGCATCTGCAGTAGCCCCTGCATGGTCTGCACCCACAATGACTATGCCTGCAGGAATGCCCATGATGCAGCCGATGCAGTTCGGAGGCGGCGAGGGTGTGAAGATCACTCTTAAGAACGCTAAGATCACGATTGACAGGATCGTATTAAAGCGTGTATAGATTCAAATTCTTGAACGACTGCGCATATCCATAAGAACGCTTCGTACTTTGTACCTCTCGCCATGGCCAATCTCACTCGTCAAAGGCTCTATTTGTTTGATAATTTCAGATGCTTCTTCTTCATCTAATACACTCCCTTGACCGCCAGGATATGAGCCCATGTCAGGTTGACGTGCTATTTCCTGTGTAGTGGTGCCGACGATCTGTGAAATAGGGGACAGACCACATTTTTCATTGTTTTGACTAATACGACTTCCGTTCGAGCCTGACTGCTGCACCACATGCGTCAACTCATGCGCCATCAGCCTTTGTCCCTTGCTCGTCCCCTCCGCATATTCCCCCTTACCTGGCTGAAGTCATGGCCAAAGCGCGACTCATAAAAAGCGCGCAGGGATACAGGCAAAGGCTGACCGCCGCCGCGGATGGCGCTGATACTTGATTCTAATTCTGATGTAACCTCCGGCTCAGGCATCCGCATCACCTGCTCCGCCACCCTGTCAGCTTCCTGCTCGTACACATCGCCGGGCGCGCCTATCCTGAGCTTTGCCTGCAGCGCCCCTGATTCAATTAGCCTCTCAACAACCTTGTTGCCGATGGTTCTCTGGAGGAACAGTATCTGTTCAGCAGGCGAATCTGTAACTTGAGAAACTTCTGTCTTTTTAGGGGAAGCCCTGTTCTCTCTATTTGTCGCAGGTGTTTTGGCTGCTGCTATTACTGTTTCACCCATTTTTTTATCTCTTTAAAAAATGCCTCTATCCTTAAAAATCTTGATCAGCCCTTTGGTCTTTTTTCCTCCATACAGGTTCCTCTCCGCAGTAATTATGGCATCGGCTCCATCCCTGAAATCCGAATACTGGCTCAGGTAGAAATGGCTTTCGAGGATGACAGTATCAGCTTTCTTCTTTCCAAGAAGTGCTTTTACTTTCCACAAACAAGCAGACCAGATCTCACCGTCATCATGCACTTCTCCCGTCATGTCCCCTGGATATTGCTTCTGGCTGTCTAATCTTCGAAGGCATTCCGCCCCGCCTCCCGGATAACCCTTTGCATCCCACCCACATTTCGCAGATAAAAACCATAACTTTTTATTTATTTAAACCATAATTAGAAACTTATGGGATATGTAAGCAAAAATATAGATCATCTTGGCATAGTAGCTGCTGTATGCAAAGAAATTGGATTGGTGGAAGAGGT
>JBGOYM010000165.1:0-4751 GCA_041479675.1 Candidatus Methanoperedens sp. | reverse complement strand
TGACGAATTATCCATTTTATGTTCTTGTCTGTCAACTTGACCATTGGCTCTGAAGAAGCCGATCGAAATAATAATCGTACGCTACACTATAGCCGCACTTGAAAAAAGTTTATATCTTGCAAGGATGTATGTTTATTAGCGGTGTAAAGGCGCAAATTGACCTAATGAGGAATGTTCACAAAATCCATGTCACTTGATAAGATTTTCAGACCTAAAAGCATTGCATTGATCGGAGCAAGCGATAATAGTGGTTCTGTCGGGTACATATTGATGAAAAATCTCACAGGATCAGGGTATAAAGGCAGTGTTTATCCAGTCAGTCTTAATAAGTCTGAAATTCTTGGAATAAAAGCCTATACAACGGTTTTTCAACTCCCCGAAATTGCTGACCTTGCTATAATTGCCATTCCAGCAAAAGCAGTCCCGGATGTTGTGGAGCAGTGTGGGCAGGCTGGAATAATCGGGATCATAATTATTTCCGCCGGATTCAAGGAAACAGGACATGAGGGGAAAACGCTTGAGGAAAGGATCCTCGAAATACAGAAAAAATATAATTTGCATATCATCGGACCGAACTGCCTTGGCATCATTCATACTGATGTCAAGCTCAATGCAACTTTTATCCCCGGAATGCCAAAAGCAGGCAATATCGCTTTTATCTCCCAGAGCGGCGCGCTGGGTTCTGCAATCCTTGACCTTGCCGCGCATGAGAACATCGGTTTTAGCAATTTTATCTCAGTGGGCTCGATGATCGACGTTGATTTCGGGGATCTGATAGACTATTTTGGGACTGATCCAAAAACAAAGAGCATATTGATGTATGTAGAAGGTATTACCAGCGCCAGAAAATTCATCAGCGCTGCGAGGCATTTTACTCGAACAAAACCTGTTATCGTGATTAAATCTGGCAGGTTTGCCGAAGGCGCAAAAGCTGCGTCCTCCCATACAGGATCTCTTACAGGAGAAGATACTGTATATGATGCAGCCTTTAAACGCGCCGGAATAGTGCGTGTCGGGGATATTGCCGACCTGTTCAACTGCGCTGAAGCTTTGAGCATGCAATCACTGCCGGAAGGTTCGAACCTGGCGATCATTACGAATGCAGGCGGACCCGGAGTAATGGCAGCAGATGCAGCCATATCCAGGGGCGGAAAGCTCGCTCAATTGAGCCCTGGAACATTGGAGATACTTAACGGCGTTTTGCCCCCCTACTGGAGCAGGGCAAATCCGATAGACATCCTGGGGGATGCAAGGGCTGATAGGTACAGCGCCGCAGTGGAAGCATGCATGATGGATAATAATGTTGACGGCATACTGGTAATATATACACCACAGGGTGGAGAAGATCCTGCCCAAATCGCAAAAAACATTGTTGGCATTTGTAAGAACAGGGTTTCCCGGAAGACTTGTTTGACCTCTTTCATGGGTTATGAAAAAGTGGAAGAAGCTAACCATATTTTTACTGAAAACGGCATTCCCACATATTCTACGCCTGAACAGGCGGTGGCGACCTATATGTATATGTGCCAGTATAAATCAAACATTGAATTGCTGTATGAAACTCCGGCTGAACTGCCTGTGGACAGCCTTCCTCCGAAAGGTCCGCTGACAGCAATAATAAGGAATGCAGCGCATGAAAATCGTGAAACTTTGACCGGGATGGAATCAATACAGCTTCTGGAATTCTACAACATCCCTGTATTAAAAACACTGGCGGCAAGAAATGCGGATGAAGCTGCTATCTGTGCTTCCCGTGTTGGTTATCCTGTGGTACTCAAGGTTCTTTCTCCCGATATTGTTCATAAAACCGATGTAAAGGGGGTCAGGCTTGATATTGGGAATGAGACCGAGATCAGGGAGGCTTTTGAGGAGATCATAAATCAAGCTAAAAAATATGCTCCTGATGCGCGGGTCATCGGAGTCACTGTACAGCACATGATTAAGAAACATGGTGCAGAGATCATCCTCGGGGCTAAAACCGATTCGCTTTTCGGTCCTGTTATCATGTTCGGAAGGGGTGGTGTTGAAACTGAACTTTATAAAGATATTGCTTTTGGCATCCCGCCTCTTAACCAGACGCTGGCAAGAAGGATCATGGAGGAAACAAAGGTCTTCCGGCTGCTGAAAGGATTCAGGAACATACCGCCTGTGAATATCAGACTTCTGGAGGAGATAATGGTACGTTTTTCCCAGATGCTTGTTGATTTCCCGCAGTTGAAAGAAATAGAGATCAATCCACTGCTGGTAGATGAAAATGGGGCTTTTGCGCTTGACGCCCGCGCAGTTATAGATAAAGAACGGCTATCTGCAAAATTCGAACACCATGAGCATCTTGTGATCACCCCGTATCCGGAAAAGTACACAACGCTATGGAAGATGCGCGATGGGCGAACGGTAATCCTCCGACCTATAAAACCTGAGGATGAACCTCTCTGGCTTGAGATGTTCCACAACTTCTCCGAAGAGTCGATACGCTTCAGGTTATTCGAAGTGATTAAAGAGCCGATAGAGCATGAGTTCAGTGTGAGGTACTGTAATATTGATTATGACAGGGAACTTGCTATCGTGGCAGAACTTGAGGAGAAGGGGCGCAAGAAAATGGCTGGCGTTGTCCGGCTTCTGGTTGATCCTGACAGGAGATCCGGGGAAGTGGCATTCATAGTTGCAGATCCATGGCAGGGTGTTGGCATTGGGTCGAAAATGATAGATTATATGATCGAGATATGCAGGGATAAAAAAATTGAGACGCTCTATGCGGTCATGCTTCCTGATAATCACAGGGCGATAAGACTGATGAAGGAATTGGGCTTCACTATTACATTTTTGGAGGATAATACGGTGAAGGCTATGATGAACCTGAAAGAAGAGTAATTGTGGAGTTGGGGTTATGGCATCTGACAGGATAACAGGATGGACAGGAAATTTATGTGAAAGGATAAGCATCATAATTATTACAACGGCGCTCCCACTGATGGAAGTTCATGGGAAAGTGGAAATGTCTCCATCCGAAGTACGGTGCAAAAAATAGCCGTTTGTCAATAAATCATGCCTTCAAATAATATAATGATCTCGGATTTCTTTCATCTCGCAATCTATCGCCATCTCTTTTCACCTCTTCGAGAAGTTCGTACATGCTGCGGCTTAAACTGAGGTCAGAACGCTATACCGAATGCATGAAGCAGCATTATAAGGATCGCACCGGGAATTCCCGCGAGTGCGCAGATTAATACTACTGTAGCGGAATAAGCAATGTCTAATTTAAAAATAATGTTGCCCATACCAAGAAGAATGAGACCCAGTATTGAATTTACAATCAGGTACTTTGCAGCCCTCAAAACAATATATACAGCAATCACAGCAATAATTGCCAAAACTAAGATTATTGTCTCGACTGCCATTAATTTTAAAAGGAATCTTATATGTATTAAGCATTTTGGTTCCTCCAATTTAACTGCATTTTAATATTATGCGCAAGCGAAAAGATTATTAGCACTTAGAATAAATAGAATCTATGAGGAGGTAAGATTTATGGACACATTCTGGACAATAGTTGTGATTCTGGTGATCCTCTGGCTATTGGGATTTTCGCTCGGTTTAGTTGGTAGCTTAATTCATATATTGCTGGTGGCTGCTATCATCGTGATACTGATCAGAATCATCCAGGGACGCAAACCATTGTAGCCATTCCGGTTGAAAAATAATCTTAGGCACTATGATACCTGGAAGTAAGCAATCTGATGATATGAAAGCGCGCAAAGATGGGACAATACCTCCTTTTAGACCAGATTTAGAATCAGAAAAGAAAGTACGATGTGAACATTGTGGTGAAACTTATATGGAAAAAGAAATAAAGTGGGATAAAATACGGGAGAGATGGGTTTGCAAAAATAATCCAAAATGCGATGGCTCAGTATTGCGTTTTGATATTCGTCATATTGATTAGTATCTTAAAAAATGGGTGTTCGATACGGAAAATTGTGAAAAAAACATTTGAGGCCGCATGCCTCAAGGGAGTGCAAGCGCATGATGCGCCGCCCTCCTACTTCCCAAAGACCTTCTTGATCTGCCCGACCTTTTCTTGAACTTTGCCCTCTATCTTTTCGTCTTTGCCTTCTATTTCCAGTTTGGGATTCTTGCTGAGTTTCCCGGCGATTTCCTTGATCTCACCCTTCACTTTATGAATCTTACCTTCTGCCTGGTCCTGTGTACTGCTTTTCATGGTATTCCTCCGTTTCGAAAATCTCTTTTTTATCTTGTAGCGTGATCACAGCTTTGCCCCTCTTCAGGAGACATAAGCCGAAAAATTCAGAAAATTATCGGTATTAACTGCTGTTATACCCGCCACTTGATAGGTATTTATTATGTATACTTACTATTTAAGTATATCCTATAAAAACTGAAAACATAATATTGTTTTTACCTATTTCCGCTCAGGCCAATCTCCTTTTACTCAAATCTTTCTCTAAAGGTTTCAAAATATGTTATAAGCAAAGGCAGAAGTATCGGGCCTAAAAACAACCCTATAACCCCGAACAAATTTACTCCGCCTACGACTCCAACAATTATAATTATTGGGTGCACATCAGCTTTTGCCTGTATTATTTTTATCCTTAAAATTTCGTCTATTGTGCTAATAATCAACAATCCATACAAGAATAGACCTATTCCTTTTGATAGTGTGATGTAATCATTTGTAAAGTAGCCGGTCAAGACCATATACAAAGAAGCAGGCACCCATATAACGGCAGTCC
>JBGOYM010000164.1:0-4756 GCA_041479675.1 Candidatus Methanoperedens sp. | reverse complement strand
AGTTGCTGGGGTGAATTTTTGAATTTTCTCTGCCTTTGCTGCCTAAATCAAGATTTTATAAGCACTCTCTGGGGTAATTTATTTTTTATATAGCTTGTAATTTGGCTTGTTTTAATCTATTGGAGATTTCTCGATTCCCTCTCTTTAGGCTCAACCGGCAGGAACTGGAAAAGGACGATACGGCCAGGCAATCTCTTGTAAGAATGGACCAAATACTTTCGGCGCCAAAACCATATGGGATACTCAAAGAGGTGGATACCTTAATCTCTGCAGTCAAAAAAGTTAATGACGTTCTTGTCGAAAAGAGGCGGGAATATGCTATTCAGGAAGTGGATAAATTTATAGGCCAGGTCTCAGAAGTCCTTGAGGAATATAAGGCCACGCCTGATCTGCGAAACAAGGCACTAAAACTGATTCAGGATATCAAAAAGCAGTTACAGCAGGAAGAGAGCATTCCTGGAATGTTCTATCAGCAGAATATGGCAAAGGAGCAGCTTGAGAATGCCATTGAGTTCATAGAAAGCGAAGCAGGGAAGAAAACAAAAGGCGGGGTTGCGCCAAAACCAGTTAGATACATTAGTCCATCTGTTATTGCGTCCAAGAGTTATCTTGAAACAGAGGAAGACATCGAGGAGTTCCTTAAGGCGTTGAAAAAAGAGCTGCTGGAAGCTCTGAAGAAGAATGAAAGGATCAGAATTCAGTAGTGAATAAATCTAAACTTAAGGCGTATGCTCCTACGGCACGAAGAGAGTTCATACAGGCGGTTACGGACCGTGCACAATTCTACGGTCTGTCTGAAAAAAAAGAAGATATACTGCCCATTGAACAAAGAGGAGATATCATTTTTCTTGGTGGGACCCCGCTGAGTAGATCTATTCCAGGAAAAGAAAGTGCAAGAAAAATATTAGCTCAACGAAAGAACTTGGAGCAGAGGATAGATCGTGAAGGCTTTTTGCAGGTTATGGAGGCGGTGGCGTATACCTGGTTCAACCGTTTTCTTGCCCTGCGGTATATGGAGATCCATGGCTATCTTGATCATGGTTATCGCGTTCTCAGCAATCCAAACGGCAGTCCGATCCCTGAGATCCTTGAACAGGCGGCCCATGTCCAACTTTCCGGGCTTGATCAGAAAAAAGTTGTTGAACTGAAACTTGACGGCGATAAGGATGCAGAACTTTATAGAATGTTGCTGGTAGCCCAATGTAATGCATTGAACACAGCAATGCCGTTTCTGTTTGAAAGAATTGATGACGAAACAGAGCTTCTATTACCTGACAACTTGCTCCATTCGGATTCACTTATTCGGAAACTGGTAACAGAAATTGATGAAGAAGACTGGCAACAGGTTGAGATCATTGGCTGGCTTTATCAGTTCTATATCTCTGAGAAGAAGGATCAGGTCATCGGCAAGGTAGTTAAACCTGAGGATATTCCCGCAGCCACTCAACTATTTACACCCAACTGGATAGTAAAGTATATGGTTCAGAACAGTCTTGGGCGAACGTGGCTGACGACCTATCCAAATTCTCCTCTCAGAAACAAAATGGAATATTACATTGAGCCTGCAGAACAAACCGATGAAGTCAAGGCGCAATTGGCTGCCATTACTCCTAAGGAACTGAATCCCGAAACAATCACTTTGCTCGATCCTGCTTCTGGTTCAGGCCACATCCTTGTCGAGGCTTACGATATTTTTAAAGAGATCTATCTTGAGCGTGGATACAGGAGCCGTGATATCCCACGATTGATCCTGGAGAAGAACCTTTACGGTCTTGATATTGACGACCGTGCAGCGCAAATGACAGGTTTTGCCCTCTTGATGAAGGCAAGGGCTGACGACCGCAAAATTCTCGGTGACAATCCTCCAAGGCTGAATGTTATGGCGATTCAAGGGAGCGAGGGGATAGATGCTGAAAGTATCACTAAGGAATTACTGAAAGAGAAAACCTATAGCATTGTTGAAGGTCCAACAACCCTTTTCCCTGAAACTGTTACCCAGCCTGTGTTGAGCACAATCCAGAGGCCTGAGGTAGATAAGGATGATATTAAGGACCTGCTGGAGCTATTTAAACAGGGCAAAAACTTTGGATCGTTAATCCAGATTCCTGAAAAGATTGCTGGTAAACTCAAAATCCTGGCAAATCTTGTCCAGAGCAACATAGAGTCTTTGGATCTGTATACCCGGGAAGCAGCTAAATCATTGCTCCCTATTGTAAGGCAGGCGATGATATTGGTTAGACAATATGATTATGTGGTTATGAATCCGCCATATATGGGTAATAAGGGGATGAACTCTGAACTCAAGGGGTTTGCTAAAGAGCTATATCCTGATAGCAAATCTGACCTATTTGCTATGTTCATTGAACGCGGAATTGAGTTTTTAAAACCAACTGGTTTGAATGCAATGATAACAATGCATAGCTGGATGTTTCTATCATCTTTTGAAGATATGCGGCATACACTGCTAAAAAACCAATCAATTATTACCATGGCACACTTAGGAGCACACGCATTTAGTGAAATTTCCGGTGAAGTGGTGCAGACAACTTCATTCGTAATATTGAATCAACATGTTACTGGATACACGCCAACATTTTTTCGTTTGGTACAAGGTCAAGAGGAAGAAAAACGTAATGCTTTATTAAAGAGGGAGAGTCTTTTTAATGAGACTATGCAGGATGATTTTAAAAAGATTCCCAGATGGCCAATTGTATATTGGATTAATAATCAAATTAGAAATGTTTTTGAAGCCGGTCATTTTTTAGGGCAAATTGCTTCACCAAGAGCTGGTTTAGCCACAGGCGATAATACTATTTTCCAAAGATTGTGGCATGAAGTTTCAATACATAAGATCGGTTTCAATGTTGAATCTATCGAGCAAACTAAACACACTAATTTAAGATGGTATCCATGCAACAGTGGCGGAGAATTTCGGAAATGGTATGGTAACCATGAAATAATTGTTGACTGGGAGAATGATGGAAACAGAATTCGAAATTTCTTCGATGAAAGTGGGCGGCTTCGCTCTCGACCACAGAATACACAATTTTATTTTAAGCCAGGAATCACATGGAATAAATTGAGCACAACAAGCTTTTCTGCAAGAATTCGCATTAAAGGTTTTATATTTGATGATACTGGGCGTTGCGCTTTTCCAGAAGAAGAAAACTCTATATTTCCAATTTTATCGTTGCTATGTTCAAAAGTGGCAAGATTCTTCTTGTGCATACTCAATCCATCAATGAGTTTTACAAGTGGTGATATTGCCAGCCTGCCTATAAAAAGCCTCGAAAATATCAATAACACAATTGTCACCGAGGCCATCGGTATCTCTAAAAAGGACTGGGACTCATTCGAAATTTCATGGGATTTTCAATCTTTTCCCTGGCTTCCTGATCCTCTTAAGGCAACTACTACTGAACAATCCTGGCAGAACTGGCAGTCTCACTGCAATGCGCAGATTAAGCATATGCAGGAAATGGAAACCGAGAACAACCGCATTTTCATTGAAGCCTATGGCCTACAGGAAGAACTAACACCAGATGTGACTGAGGGCCAGATAACCCTTGCTCGTGCTGACCGAGAGGCAGATGTGAAACGATTAATATCCTATGCGGTTGGCTGCATGATGGGGCGGTATCGATTGGATAGGCCGGGACTAATTTATGCGCACAGCGGTAATAAGGATTTCTGGGAGATTTATAATAGTGCCTGTCATTCCTGCGAAAGCAGGAATCCAGAAACAAAACAAGAAACTGGATTCCCGATTAAGAACTTCGGGAATGACAAAAATAGAGTAAATGCCGGTACCGCTTTTCTTCCAGATGAGGATGGCATCATCCCTATAATGGATATGCAATGGTTTGAGGATGATATAGCAAGCAGGTTTGAGGAGTTTCTTGGGGTGGCATGGTCGCCAGAAACATTGGACGAGAACATGAAATTCGTCGCTGACAGCCTGTCGCCAAAGGCCGGAGAGACCCCGAGGGAGACTATTCGGCGATATTTCAGCACACAGTTTTATAAAGACCACTTGCAAACCTATAAAAAGCGCCCTATCTATTGGCTCTTTTCCAGCGGCAAACAGAGGGCCTTTGAATGCCTTGTCTATCTGCACCGATATAATGAAGCCGCCCTTTCCCGCATGCGAAATGAATATGTCACTCCATTGCAGGGCAAGTTTTCAGCCAGGGCCGAATATCTCTCAAATGAGATCAACGCTGCCACTTCAACCTCTGCCCGGACCAAGCTCCAAAAACAACTTGACGGCCTGAAAAAGAAGCAGGTCGAATTGGTCGCCTTTGATGACCTCCTCCGCCATTACGCCGACAAGCGAATTCCCCTCGACCTTGACGACGGAGTAAAGTTCAACTACGGCAAATTCGGGAACCTGCTGGCGGAGGTAAAGGCAGTTACTGGGACAGAAGGTGAATAAGGCGGACGGACTCTATACTAAACCAGATGAATTTGATATAATTCGCACATGTTTAATAGTGAATCTTTGGTATTAGAACAAGTTGTTTTTGAGGGAAAATTTCAGCACGGTTATCTCTATTGGGACAATTGTGGAAAAATATGGAAAGATGTTATTGCTAAGTGGCCTGCACTTACAGCAGATAACGTTTCGGCTCAAGAAGCAATTATGTCTTTAAAAGATGAAGATATAAATCTAAAATTTTCGCACAATGCTATAAATGTTACTCAAAAGTATCCCAAAAATCTTAAATTAATAGGGGATTTCGCTGACTCAGTATTT
>JBGOYM010000163.1:0-4863 GCA_041479675.1 Candidatus Methanoperedens sp. | reverse complement strand
TTTAATTTCAAAAATGTTTGGATATGCTTTAATTAGCTGTGACAATTGTTTATAACCATATGTGCGCGGGTCAAAACCAGGATCTAATTGAAGTAAACGATTCCCAAATTCTCCTAAATAAAAATATCACACGCTTTTACGAATGCCTTAGGGGTTTTCTGTTGACCTATCCCCATTACAAAAATACCTTTCTCCCGGATTCTTGTCGCAAGTCGAGTATAATCGCTATCACTTGAAACAATACAGAAACCATCCACCCAACCGCTATGGAGAATATCCATAGATGCGTCTTATTGTAATTTGCCCATATTTGCCAGTCTCAGCCAACATTTTTTCAATTAGACCTGGTTGTGCATTGTCCCCATCTATCAATAAAGCAATTTTTTTTCTATTACCTTCTTCAAATTCTTCCGTCATAAGTATTCCTTTAGATTCGCCATTACCAAAATAGTACTTTATATCATATAAATTTATTATATATGTCAATATTTTTAAAATTAGGCAGTAACCTGTCGAAATACTTCACCACAACGCATCCTTCAACACATTTCCCGCAACGCGTGCATTCCTTCCCGATCAAAAGATGCGGCTCAAGATTTATTGCCCCAACAGGGCATACTTTCAGGCACACCCCGCATTTCGTGCATTTTTTCACCCGTATCAACTGTTTTGCCGTGCTCTCAAAAAGTGACAGGGCATCTTCCCTGCTTGCTGCATTCACCGAGATATGCCCTGATGAGAATATCTTGACGCTTGAGGCATCCCTTCTTATCAGGAGCACCCCGAGGTCTTCTGAGAATACGTTATCCCCAAGCATATTCGCAATATTGCGCGCTTCCTCAATCATGAGCCCTGCGACCTTTCCTTCCATGGTATATCCTCCGGTCTTGCAGGGTGAAACGCCGCCAGTCACTGCAATTCTGAACTCTTCTTCCCCACCTTTAGGTGTTGTATCAATCCCAAGTTCTTCGGAAAGGCGCACCATCTTTGGCGGCAGGCTCTTCCAGCGCCAGAAGCCGTGCTCGACGAATTTTTTTGAGAGCCCGTGTTCTCTTGCCCAGTCCAGCAGGTATTCGTTCCAGCGCGCGAAAAGTTCAGGATGCAATTCTTTGAACCTGTAAAATTCAGCGCTCAGTTCAGCAGGACAGAGCCAGCAGCCTATACGCTCAAAGCCCATCTCATACAGGGGATTGTACTTGAGCCTGCGGTAGAAAATATACAGCCACACTTCGATGGCTCGCCAGTTGCGTATGGGGAATACGCTAACCTGTCCCGGAATGAATGGGTTCTCTTCCTTCGGCGCGATTCGCGAGCGAGCGAAAGACTCGTATCTCCTTTTCCCGTCAATGGTAAGGCACTTTCGCCCCCCTTGCGTGCATTCTTCCATGACCGAGTTGATGGGCGCAAGTTTGCAGACCTTGCAGCACCACCTGAAATCCTTTGCAGGCGGACCAAAACTCGGCAGGTTCTCCCAGAAAGCGTCCCCTGCCTCCACTTCGATAAGTTCTATATTGTTCTCTTTGCAGAACCGCCTTATGAACTCCACTGTTTCTGGGAACTCGATGCCGGTGTTTGCGAAGAACATTTTTATAGGTTTTTTTACGGCGCTCCTTGTCAGGTCAAGCGTGGTGAGGCTGTCCTTTCCTCCGCTGAATGAAACATAGACCGGCGAGTCCCTGAACTCTTTCTGGTTGGCTATACCGCGTATGGTGTTCATCGCATCTTTTACAAGCCTTTTCATGTGGGGCGCATTGGCAAGGATAACCTCATCAAGTGACGGATTTTTTGAGTTGAAAATCGCTTTTCCTGAGTCGATCTTTCGTATCTTTATAGATTGCCCCGTATTTTTCAACTCGCTGCTGTCCCGGTACGATACGCCCAAACCGCTCAGGTTTCTGGCAATAATGAGGATTGTATCGCCTTTTCTTATATCGTCCGGGCATTCAAGGACTTCGCCACCATCTATTGTCTTTCCGCTAAGATGTCCTCCTTTTGAGGATATTTTGACGAGTTTTTTCAGGATCCCTGACTCGATGAGCGCCTGTGCTCCCTCAAGCATCAGGTCAAGC
This sequence comes from Candidatus Methanoperedens sp., assembly GCA_041479675.1. Classification (GTDB taxonomy): domain Archaea; phylum Halobacteriota; class Methanosarcinia; order Methanosarcinales; family Methanoperedenaceae; genus Methanoperedens. Next base: position 2,794 of record JBGOYM010000163.1, on the reverse strand, counting down.
CTGAAAGCCAGTTCCAGCATGTCAAATCTCAAAACCCCGAACCGAAGACCATCTACTATTATTTCATCAGTCTTGTCCTCTCCTGGAATTTTGTTCAGCAGTATAAGTTTTCCTGAAAGAGGACTTGCGCCAAATGATTGCAAGATGAGTTCGTCAATTATGCTGTGTTCATGCGGGGAGGCGAAACGCACATCACCGGGCTGTGTGAAATCTATCCGTGCGCCTTTTTCATGGCAAATCCCGCATTCACCATCAAGCAGCGGGACATTGCACTTATTGCACCAGAAAATGAAGTTCTGTTCGATATCAAAATGTTTTGTGTCTTTCATTGGTAGAAAAGCGCTCTGTGTATTTAAATCATCATATCCACGATATAAAGATAACCTCTTTTTTTACACTCTTGCGAATAATATTTATCAAAAGCCTGCAAATTAATCACCATGGTCTATGTCACATACTTCAGGTGCTTCCGCTGCTCCAGGCAGTATAAACCCCAAGAAATAGAAAAACTGCCCATCCCCAGATGCAGTAACTGTGGCTCTGCTCTAGATGCGGAATATGACTACAGCTCCATCCAGAAGGTCATACTGCGCGACGACTTCATGCGCGACAAGCCTGCACACTGGAAATACTGGGCGTTCATGCCAGTGAAGGACCTCTCAAAGATTATCACTATGGGCGAGGGCGGCACACCGCTGCTTGAGAACAGGAGGCTCTGGAAAAAAGGGCGGCTCCTGATAAAATACGAAGCTTCTAACCCCACAGGCTCCTTCAAAGACCGTGGGTCGTCACTTGAGATAACAAAGGCGCTTGAGTTCGGCAAGCAGAAAGTGGCTCTTGCATCTACGGGCAACATGGGTGCTTCCGTTGCGGCATATGCAGCTTATGCAGGACTTGAGTGCACCGTGTTCATTCCCGATATCGTGGGTAAAGAAAAGCTCACGCAGATAAAAGCCTATGGCGCAAAGGCAATAATGGTAGACGGGGACTACTCAGTTGCGATAAAAGAAGCCGAGGATTTTGTTGTCTCAAACCCGGATTCATTCCTGACAGGCGACTATCCCTGGCGCAGCGAAGGGACAAAGACCCTGGGTTTTGAGATAGCGGACCAGTTATACTGGCGCATACCAGATTGTGTGGTCGTACCTGTGGGCAACGGGACGCTCATCTGGAGCGTTTTCGAGGCATTCAGGGAGCTTGTTCTTGTGGGTATTACCGACAGGATACCCCGCATAATCGGGGTGCAGGTCGAGAACTGCGATCCTGTGGTGCATGCCTGGGAGAACGAACTTGGTGAGATAATCCCGGTCAAGGACCCGCAGACCGTGGCTACGGCTATCGCATGCGGCGACCCCATAGACGGCATTGCGGCACTAAAAGCAATAAGAGAGTCTGGCGGCGAAGCTGTCCGCGTGAGCGATAAGGAAGCGCTGTCTGCGCGGGACATACTTGCATCGAATGGTATATTTGTTGAGCCAAGCGGCGCCGTTGCTTATGCCGGGGTCATGAAAAAGAAGCTTGAAGGAACCGTGGTAGCTGTAGCGACAGGGCACGGGCTCAAGGATATGATCGGTATTTAATCTCTCAGCGCCTCTTCAATGCACTTCTCCGTTCTTGCCAATATGCTCTTAACTCCGCAAAGGTTCGGCACATACTTGTGCGCTTTCCCAGAGTTCACCATCATACATTTGAATCTCTCGCTGGCAGGCGATACAACCATACAGGTATCGCAGAACACCTTTGCTCCGCTTTTCTCAATGCGGGCTACGAGTTCAGGATTCCTGTCCTTTATGGCGCGCGAGGTATATACCCAAACCTCTTTTTTTACCTTTTTCCCATCCAGAAGATGCGCAAGCTTCGAAAGTTCATCAGGACTGCTGTGCGGGCAACCAAATGCGATAAGGTCTGGCTCGCAAGACCCCGTATTTAAATACGGGGTCTGGCACGGAGACTCGTAAATTTCCTTTATCTGCCTTTCCTCGATCGTGATGGTTTCCAGCGGCGCTTCGTATTTATCAGCTTCAGGCGTTACCCCTTCAACATAATACAATGCCACCGCGCCCGATGCTGCCATCGCCGCACCAAGTGATTTCAGTTCATCCTTTGAAGGTCTTGACTTCAACCTGAAGAACGGGACTTTGTCCCCTACCATTTCCCCCGCGATATACCCGAGCGCGCCATAGTCAGAATCACTAAGCTTCGCATCGACCTTTATCAGTAAGTCGGGCTTCCTGTTCTCATCCAGGTGAAAGCCGTAATTCGCTGTCTTCCCAATCAGCGCTGCGGCAAGAGCCCCGGGTCCTCCCTCCCTGTTGGTGCGCGCCCCGATGACAGAGTTGGCATATGAGATAGCGGAAGATTCACTCCACGCAACGTGGTCACCGAACGACGCAATGTTATCAAAGATATGATACGGAGTACATGAGCATTCAATCCTGACACCAAGCGCTTCATAAGCCCTGAGAATTTTCTCCTGCTTTTCTGCAAAATCCCTGGATATCCCCATCTCCTTCCAGCATTCCCTGTCCATCCCCGCAGGGTTAAGGATAGAAGGAACAGCAACCTTTCCTTTCAGGTCTGAGATCCATTCAAGACCGGCGTCACCAATTGTCTTATACGAGACACCTGCTATCTGGGCGCTCTTTATCGGGATGAGCCTGTCCGCGTCATATATGTCGCCAAGCGCCACGAGTATCTCGATGGCTTTCTGGTATGTTGGACCGCGATCTCCGTTAAAAATCTTTTCTTCTTCTGGGGTGAGATACATATTATGCCTCAAGTATCAGGTTTTTGC
>JBGOYM010000162.1:0-4913 GCA_041479675.1 Candidatus Methanoperedens sp. | reverse complement strand
GCCGGTCATCAATAATTCACAGCTCCAGAAAGTTTCAAAATATGTAGAAATTGGAAAAAAGGAAGGCGCAAAACTGGCGCTGGGCGGAAAGACCGCCAGACCCCTGCCCGGATATTTCTTCGAGCCCACAATATTCATTGATGTATCTTCAGATATGAGAATAGCCCAGGAGGAGATCTTCGGCCCGGTTCTCTCTATAATTAGCGCCGATAGCCTCAGTGATGCCATAGATATCGCCAATTCTGTGGAGTACGGGCTTTCGTCGTCGATATATACAGAGAATATAAAAAATGCGTTCAGGGCAATTGAAAAGCTCGATACCGGAATAACATACATCAACGCCCCCACGATCGGCGCTGAGATTCACCTTCCTTTCGGCGGCACAAAAGCCACGGGGAACGGCACGCGGGAGGCTGGCACAACTGCAATAGAAGAGTTCTCGGAGATAAAGGCGGTTTATTTCGATTACAGCGGAAAGCTCCAGAAGGCGCAGATAGATGTGGAGTAGACATGAGAAAGATGACAAATATATCAGGGGATATAATAAAACGGGATAATAAGGTGGTAGGCTCGCTCACGCGGCCATATGATCTGGTTGTTGACCATGCAGAGGGCTCGACTATATATGATGTCGAGGGCAACAGCTACATCGATTTTGCTGCAAGCGTGGCTGTGATGAACATAGGGTATAACTGCAAAGCGGTCAAAAAGGCTGTTTGCTCCCAGCTTGAAAAGATGGTGCATTGCGGCTTCTCTGACTTTTATGCAGAGATGCCAGTAAGACTTGCTGAGAAACTCTGCGCGATGACAGGGTACGATAAGGTCTTTCTCTCAAACTCTGGAGCTGAAGCCGTAGAGGCAGCCATGAAACTTGCTTTCTGGTACACAAAAAGAAGCAATATGATCGCATTCTACCGGGCTTTCCACGGCAGGACGCTTGGCGCTCTCTCTCTTTCAGGTACAAAGAGGCGGCATAAAGAGCATTTTCCATCTCTGCAGGTCGTTCACTCATACTATGCTTACTGCTACCGCTGTCCTTTCAATCTTGAGTATCCGGGATGCGGGGTGTATTGTGTTGAGGAGATAGAACGAACGATCTTTAAAAGAGAGCTTTCACCAGAAGATACCGCAGCCATCGCCGTGGAACCCATACAGGGAGAGGGCGGGTTCGTTGTCCCGCCGGTCGAGTTCCATAAAGAGCTTCGAAGGATCTGCAATGAGAATGATTTGCTTCTTATCGCAGATGAGATCCAAAGCGGTGGATTCCGCACAGGGAAGTTCATGGCTATGGAGAACTTTGGCGTAAGGGCTGATATCGTGTGCATGTCAAAATCCATTGGTGGAGGTATACCTCTTGGAGCTGCGCTTTCTACGAATAAAATAATGAGCTGGCAGCCCGGAGCGCATGCCAATACTTTTGGCGGAAACCTGATTGCAGCAGCTGGCGGGCTTGCCACACTTGAATTCATGGAAAAAAGGAGGCTCGGGGATAAGGCTGTTGACAAGGGGAATTATATTATTAAGCGCCTGAAAGAACTAAAAGATGATTATCCTCTGATAGGGGATGTTCGGGGGATAGGTCTCATGATAGGTACGGAACTTGTTGAGGAGAATAAGATACCAGCGGCGCAAAAGCGTGATATAATACTTAAAAAGGCACTTGACGGGGGATTGATACTTCTGCCTGCTGGTGACTCTGTTATCAGGTTCGTTCCGCCGCTTATTATTTCAATGAATGAGATAGATAAAGGGCTTGAGATATTTGAGAGGGCACTCAAGGGTGTTCAGGATCTTTGATAATTTAAAAATTTTTTTTTCTAATTACGATTACTCTACCGCCAATCTCACCGCATCCTCTATATCTGCAACTTCCCTCACATCTATTCCCACATCACCCACATCGCTCAACTGCCCTTTTGGCACAAGGAACAAAACAGCCCCATTTTCTTTCGCAGCCAGCGCTTTTGCCCTGGCTCCGCCTATCCTGCCAATGGTATGATCTTCATTGATAGTGCCTGTTATGTATACACCATTCCTGAACGACTTACCCTCTAGTGCAGCTATCACAGCAAGTGTAATTGCTGCGCCTGCACTTCCTCCGGATATCGAGATCTTCTGCTCCTGCAGCTGGGCCTCGATGTTGATAAGGACATCCTTATCGAACAGGTTTTTCCCTGAGATCTCGCGGGCGATCAATACTGCTGTCTGCGCCGAAGATTGGAGAGTCTCATCCACAAGAACGTTGGCCACATTGAGAAAAAGGTTGCCTTTACCGCTCTTGATCATGACTTCGAGTGGTATCAAATGACCATTATTTTTCTCATCTACAGCAAGGACCGCGTAATCGCTCTTAGCTACCATTGTGAGGTTGAAGATCTCTTTTTCAAGCCTCTGCCTTGTCTGCGTCTCGTTTTTCAATAAGTTTTCTGTTACTGATAAATTTTGTTCTAGTTGAATGTTTTTTTGGTCAAGCTGGACTATGGTCTCTTTTTGATTTTCTGAAATTATTGAGAGCGTACTGATCCTTTCTTCATTGAGTTTGATCTGCCCGTATAATAACAGGGACGAGCCGACAAGTAATAATGAAAGAATTACAACAATTATTTTCAGTGACCTGTTGTCTGGCATATCTATATTTTACTTATAGATACCAATACATAAATGACTTTTGAATTCCCGAAATACCGGGGGATGATACTGAGGCAGGAATTCCCGCACTTAAAGGAATGGTGCCCAGAGCATCTCCGGGCTCTTGGCTGCTATCATGGCAGCGTGGGGGAGGGATGGGATGTGGTGCAGAACTAATTTAAGTTACATTAAGATAACTGTATAATTTTAATAACAATTATTTAATATCTGCCCACCTGCTGATTTTCATATTTGACTTATAGACATATCTCTTTCGATATGATATAAACTTACTTGATGCACGTTTTGACGCTTCTCAGGTCAAATTCAGGTCTTATTGAGCGCATTTGAAAGCTCTATTAACATTTACATGAATTAGTGTAAATAGAAACATTTACATCTTTTACTGTAAAAAGATTTACATGAATTTGTTACTTTTGAATTCTAAACTTTTTATTTAAAATCATGCCTACTGCTACCGAATAGTATTTATAATCGTGACCCGGTTTACTTATTGGTGATAAATTTGAGTATGTTCAAAATTCAGTTAGCCAATGGCGAGTTTTACAAAAACAATAGTGGCAGAGTACAGCATTACAAGTCAAACGAAAAGGCAGCAGCTAAAATCGAAAGGCTTGGAGACATTGCATCTGATGCCAAAGCTATAGAGTGCGAAGGTAAAAAAGCAAAAGCCGTCGTCGTAAAAACTGAAAAAAGCAAAAAAGCCAAGATAACAAGGATTAAGCCATGAAAAATGACATTCAAACTATAATCGAAAAAATTCTTCAGAAGCATAACATCGATTCATCATCAGAGAGCTATTTTATCAAACTCAGTATGCCTAACTACGATGACCTTGTTATCGAAAAAGAAGGAAAGCAAATTCTTGTTGGGCATTACTATCATCATCCCAGCGGGGATTTGATTAGTGACCCTGTGCTTGCATTTGATTATAATAAGGGGAATTGGTTTCCAGTTAGAATCGAGCAGACTTTAGGCGATGCAACATGCAGTTTTATGGAAAACGGCAAGTGCATGATATACCCTGAAAGAATCAAAGAGTTCAAGTCATTCCAGCGAGTGTTTGCAAAGAATATAAGGGAGCAAAGATGGCTGGAAAACGGAGAGATGGTTGAAAATGTTTAAAAAACAAGAAGTTTTGGCGCAGAAGATAGAGACATGTGCCTTCTGCGGTCAAGAATTTGATGTTAACAAAAGAGATAATTCAGGATACATCGACAATAAGCCGATATGCGCCCCATGTCGAGAGGATTATGGAGATTACCTTTGATATGACAAAAAATAAAAATAAACCAAACAAAGTTCAAAGGGAATGCAGAAGCAACTTCTCTCATGTAGAGACTGATAAAATCAGAGCTACGTTCATAGATAATGTTGAAAAAGCGAAAGAGTTGGGGAAAGAGTTTGAAGCTTCGACAAGCATCAGAGTTAAACTCGGTGAGTATCTAAAGACCGATGACCCAATCATCAAAGATTGTGAGATTGCATTACAGGACTTCACACCCATCTTAGATCACGCTAAAGACGAGGTTTTGTATGTCAAGGTCAAGCACGAAGATAAAACAGTTATATATCATCTGACACCGCATCCTGATTCACATAATGCTCTTCGAGAAATATCATTGGATGCTAAAAAGCATGGGTTCGTAATGGTCGATTCCAGAGTTCACATACAGCAAGCAGCAGATATGCTCAAGAAGAAGCTTGCTGGGACTCTTAAAATGAAGAAGGGCAGACATCCGAAGATGGATTATTTGGATAAGTGATGTTAATATACCTTCCTTCAAAGAAAAAATATTATTTATAATCGAAAGATTGCCTTATGAAAGATTTTGCCACATCTAATTCTTCAATACTATCTATTGCCAGTTCCACATCACCGACTCCCCAATGTCCTATCTTGGAAACATCACGAACATAGTCTGGCGGATTTTCTAATCGAGAATAGTTAAGTTTTAAATAGATACGAAGCCCACTCTTCTGAATGTTAATGCTACAAAAAATGGCTTTTTTGTATTTATACCCTATATATTTTTTATGATTTTCTTTTTGAATACTATTGGGACTCAGTTCTCTACAAAATTTATCAATAGTTCTAAAGAGTTCAATGACTTCTTTTGGCTTTCCTTCTAAATGATAATCTTCTCCATAATCTTCACCTCTTTGCTTTTCGCCTTTGGTAGTAGGAGGTGTTGTAATAATGGGAAGATTTTGGGGAACTTCCGATGATTGCGTCCAAAGTCTTGAAAGTGATGTCTTAATTT
>JBGOYM010000161.1:0-4961 GCA_041479675.1 Candidatus Methanoperedens sp. | reverse complement strand
GGAAAAAATAAGGATAACCGATGACAAATAGACATGGATATAGATATCAGGAAAGCAACACAGGCAGATATCAGGGACATTAAAAAGCTCCTTTCCTTTTACTGCCTTGACACTGAAAACGTTGAAAAGAACCTTCCCAAGTTCATAATAGCTGTGAAAGACGGAATAACTGTCGGATGTGCCTGCCTGGATGTGGATCACATTATTGAACTCAGGTCGATCGCGGTACTTCCATCATATCGCAATAGAGGTATAGGCAGCGCGCTCATTGGTGCCATCTTAAAACATGCCGCAGAGCTTACAGATACGGTTTATCTCAGGACTACATCGCCTGTCTTTTTTGAGAAAAAAGGGGCACACAGGCTTGAAAATGAGGAGAAAAAGGTAATCTGGAATGAATGTGATGAATGCAATAAGTTCAATATCTGTAAACAGGTATTGATGAAGTTTGATCTGAAAAATCCAATATTTTTTAATTATAATTAATAAATATTATTTATCCGGTCTGTGACCAACAGATTAATGTATTGACATTATATATTCAGTAAGGGGGAACACAATGAAAGCAAAAGTAGTTTATATCGAACATGAAAAAGCAAAAAGGATCAATGAGCTTCTAAAGGCGGAAAAAGAATTTTTAGTTGATAATAAGCCTGTGGATGCAATAAATAAAAAAAAGTCATAAAAAGATCTTCTGATATCATATCATTGATCGCAGTTGAAAACATATACTCTCTAAACACAAGATTTTCCCAAACCCCGAAATTTTTTAAAAATCCTTAAAAGAAACCCTTATTAAGTATGGAATATGATTAATTATTATTAAAGGACGTGAATGATTGTTCAGAAGATTTCTGGAAGCGTATATAGAAGTCTGCAATAATATCGTTACTGAAGCCGCGAATTCAGTATTGATGTTTGAAGCGGGGGAACAGGCTGCAGTGAATCTCAAATATGATCGGATCGAAGATAGCTGCAGTGAATTTGAAAAAAATAAAATTAAAATATCTATCGAAAAATCAGAAAAAAAAGTCTTATTCAGGGTAAAAGGGCTGGTTTTAGATAAAAAATGTAAATATTGCGATCTATTAAGGGGGTTTTTCGGAGGGCTGGCTAGAAAACACTTTGATCCAAGATACTATTGTAAGAAAGGAACGGAATGCGCTATTGAAGGTGCACAGGAATGCATTTTCATTGCGGAGATGATTGAATGAACGGCTGCATTGCAGGGTGTATTACTTCCTTGGTTTTTAATTGATGCGCCGTGACTAAAGGTGTGAAATGTCAAAAATCCTGAACGTAACCCTCAGCGATATCGAATACGAGATCCTGAAGAAGGTGACGATAGTTGAGGGGGAGGAGGGGGAGAAACTTATAAACCTTTTGAGGTATTATATTCTCAATTTACCTGAACTCAGATCAGCAAAATACGCTTTAAAAAGGATGGAAAATAAGGAGGAAATAGAGTCATACCTGCGTGAAGTCTGGGCTGCGTATGAGCTTATGGATAACCCAACTGAAGTCTGGAAAGAGGAGAAAATAAATAAGTTAACCACCGATCTGATCGAGTTAAATGTCCTTTTAAGGACCGGAGAAAAACAATATGTTCCGGCCAATAAGTTCAGAAACCTGTATAAAATGCTTCTTCATGATATAGCAACTGAATCCAGGGACATGGACGAATATTCAGCATCGAGCGTTGCGACGATACAGTTGCTGATGGAATTCGGGGCAGGAGTATTGAGTAAAGAGATGATCCGGGATGGAACTATTCTGCTTAATGAAGGGTGGTTGTTCGTTTATGCCACAGCGATGAAGAAAGCAAGAGAATTCATGAAAACAAAAAAAATGTTCCCTGAGGCAGCTACTATCACAGCTCCGACCAAAAAAGTATAAATATTATAATAATTATATACATGATTAAGTTCGGAGGGTAGTAAGAATGCGAACAATAAAAATGGAAGAAGGTTCAAAAAGATCTACTGGAAACTATTTTATCCCTGAAATCCAATTAGGTGATAGAAATAGTAAATGCAAACTAAATTTGCTAATATATCTGAGGGGATATAACAATGGATGAGATAACGCTAACTGTGGCAAAAGCATACCCGAACGATTCTGGAAGAGGAATTGCGCGGCTTGACCCGCATACTATGATGATCCTGCAGATCACGCCTGGCGACATAATAGAACTCGAAGGAAAGAGAACCACATCAGCAAAAGTATGGCGTGCTGACCGCATTGACTGGGACCAGGATATTATACGCATCGATGGTTTTATCAGACAGAACTCTGGTGCCGGGATCGGTGACCACGTCAAGATAAAGAAGGCTGATGTTAAGATAGCGAACAGGATAGTCCTTGCGCCTCCTGAAGGTACATCCATACAGTTCGGTGGCGAAGCTGAAGAAATGGTGAAGCGCCAGATAATGAAACGTTCCATCATCAAAGGAGATATTATTCCGGTCATGAGCACAATGGCTCATCCCTTCCTTGGGCGCGTTGTGACAGGTCAGACTATTCCGCTAGTTGCGATCGAAGCTGAACCGGATGGCATATTGTCCATAGCAGAGTCTACGGAAATCAAACTCAGGGAGAAACCAGTAATTCTGGAAGTGACTGGTACAGGTATAACATATGAAGATATCGGCGGTCTCTCAGATGAGATCCAGCGGCTTCGCGAGATGATCGAACTTCCCATGAAGCATCCAGAAGTATTTGAGAGATTGGGCATCGGATCCCCGAAGGGAGTTTTGATGTACGGCCCACCGGGAACAGGTAAAACACTTATCGCCCGCGCAGTAGCCAATGAGTCTGGCGCCAACTTTTTCTCCATAGCCGGACCTGAAATAATGAGCAAATATTACGGTGAGAGCGAACAGAGGCTTCGAGAGCTTTTCGAACAGGCAAATAAAGATGCCCCTTCTATTATTTTTATCGATGAACTTGATTCCATTGCTCCTAAAAGGGAAGATGTGACAGGTGAAGTGGAACGGCGTGTAGTGGCACAGCTTCTTACCATGATGGACGGGCTTGAGGAGAGAGGTCAGGTAGTGGTGATAGGTGCTACGAACCGGATAGATGCCATTGATCCGGCGCTTCGCCGCCCAGGGAGATTTGACCGTGAAATAGAGATAGGGGTGCCGGACCAAATGGATAGACTCGAAATTTTTCAGATTCACACAAGAGGCATGCCCATCTATAATTGGGAAAATGATGTAGCTGCAAAAATACTATTGGAAAGGATAAATTCTTTTGAGAAAAATTCTACGATGCGTATCTCTGATAAAACTTCAAAAATAGAATCCTTAGAAGTAGAAAAAACTAATTTTGAAAATGAATTACAAAAAATTAAAGATGAATTAATAAAATTAGAAAAAGAAAAGAAAAATGCTGAAGAATCACTGCTACAAAGGATTCTAAGTACAATAATTAATAAGCAGAATCAATTAAAGCAGTCAAAATCCAAAATAGAAGATTTGGAAATAAACATTGAAAACATTAAAAATAGTATTAAAAAAATAAAAAATGATATAATTTTTATTAATAGAATTAATGATATAATAAAAGAAAAAAGAAGTATACTGGAATCTATTATAATAGATCTAAATGAAGTTAAACACTCTAAAAATGTTAGAGAATTTGAAGATATTAGAAATGTATTTTTTGACAGAATCTTAAATCAAAATGATGAAGATTTAAGGGAAATCGAGAAAACGCTTTTTGATTCGGGTGTGATTTCTGAGGATTATTTTAAGAAGGTTATTGAGGACTCAAATCCTTATTTGCTTAATTATCTGGCATCTGTAACACACGGTTTTGTCGGGGCGGACATATCAGCTCTTGCAAGGGAATCTGCTATGAAAGCACTGCGTAGATACCTTCCCCTGATAAAGATCGATGAGGCTGTTCCATTAGAAACTCTTAACAGCATGACGGTGACCGCTGCTGACTTCAATGATGCTCTTAAGGAAGTTGAGCCCTCAGCAATGAGAGAAGTGCTGGTTGAGATATCAAAGGTGACGTGGAATGAAGTCGGAGGTCTTGATGAGGCAAGGCAGGAGATAGTTGAAGCTGTAGAATGGCCGCTCAAGAGCCCTGAGAAATTCATAAAGATGGGCATCCAGCCCCCGAAGGGGATCCTTCTTTATGGTCCTCCTGGAACGGGTAAGACACTGCTTGCAAAGGCAGTTGCAAATGAAAGCTCAGCGAATTTTATAAGTGTCAGAGGACCTCAACTCTTATCAAAATGGGTAGGTGAGTCAGAGAAGGCGATCCGTGAAGTGTTCAAGAAAGCTCGTCAGGTGTCGCCCTCTATACTTTTCCTCGACGAACTTGATGCCATCGCTCCCATAAGAGGGATGGATAATAGTTCCAGGACATCAGAGCGGGTGGTCAACCAGTTGTTGACCGAACTTGATGGCATTGAGACCCTGAAGAACGTGGTTGTGATCGCGGCTACAAACAGGCCTGAGATAGTTGATCCCGCACTCATCCGTTCTGGGAGATTTGACAGGCTTGTATTTGTCGGGCCGCCAACCAGAAGTGGGAGGGTAGAGATATTCAATATTCACCTGAAAAATATTCCGCTCACAGATGATGTGAACAAGGAAGAACTTGCTGATCTTACGGATAATTATGTAGGCGCGGACATTGAAGCTCTGTGCAGGGAGGCAGCAATGCTTTCACTCCGGGAAAATTTCGAAAATCAAAAAGTCGAAATGAGACATTTCCGCGCAGCACTGAAGAAAGTCAGACCTGCTCTCGTAGAAGGAATGATAGAATATTATGAAAAGCTGCAGGAGCAGTTCAAAGGCGGGACAAAGCAGGAACAGAAGTCTTATATAGGTTATAGATAAAAATAGCAGTTTTGATGAACATTTCAGTTCATTAAGGGATTACTATGGCGAAGATACTTGCAAAAAATCTATCAAATAAAAGAGTTATGCTTACGGATTGGT
>JBGOYM010000160.1:0-5007 GCA_041479675.1 Candidatus Methanoperedens sp. | reverse complement strand
GTGCCCATTTTATCGACCTGGCTATAAAGATTTTGCTCACCGTCCAAACCTCCTCTGCCGCCTCTGGAAATCCCGGATAGCTCTCAGGAAATCTATCTTCCTGAAATCCAGCCAGTTCATATCAGTAAAATACAGCTCTGAGTATACTGCCTGCCATATGAGAAAATCCGTCAATCTTTTGCCACCTGCTCTTATTACCAGGTCGGGCTCGAATTTGAACAACAGGTGGGATTCGATGACTTCTTCGTTTATGTCCTCGGGTTCCAGGGTGCTGTCTTCGACTTTTTTCATAATCTCTTTAACTGCCCGAGTCAGTTCGTATTTTCCGCTGTACCCAAGCGAGATATCTATCCGCATCCCTTCTATTTCCTGTATCTTTATTTCCTTATCAAGACGTGTAATTACATTGATATTGCGCGTTATTTCAGAGAGCGAATGAGGCAACTCTGAGGACAGCTTGAGGCATATCTTTTTGCTCAGCTCTGGCTTCACTTCGATTATGCTGATGTAGATAGTAACGATTCTTACGCCATATTCTTTGCACCAGCAAACAAAAGATCGAATTTTTCCATATCCCTCGTCAGCCAGCAGGTCGCTTTCCGAGAGCACAAGGACAATATGTTTCGGTATTTCCTGGTTTCTTATGGCATTTTTCAGTTTCCATTCATACAATCCTGAAATAAGTCCCATGCCCCTGTATTGGAATTAAAGGATAAAGTATTTGTTTATTAGCATAGATTCTGTAAAGAATGAAGCTGATACAGGAGTACAAAACGCAGAGCTTATATATATTTCTCGGGCTGATTGTTCTTCTCTTTCCATTCTTTAGCACATATTTTTTTATGCTGGCGTTCTTCTGTGGAGCGCTTGCCATATCAAGAGTCAGACCGGGCTCCACTGTATTCCGGGTTCTTGCCCGTGAATCCGATATCAAGGAAGGAAGATTGAAAGGACTCACACATCTTTTTCTAATTATAGGGTCACTTTTTTTAATAAGTTCGATAGTTGGGCATGGTAAATTCCCCATATTTATAATAGGCGGGGCACTGGTGATCACGACCTTTGGAGATGGCGTTGCAGATATCATTAATATCCATGAAAGGAAGCGAAGCTCTGAAAAGGTCTATTCTGCAAGATCGAGCATCGTTTTTTTGATCTCAGGAGGGATTTTTACCTTCCTCGCATGTATCTGGATACTTGCATGGGGCGAGCAAACCGTTCCTTATGAACTGATCTTTTTCCTGGCCGTCCTTGGCGCTGTCACTGGCGCACTTCTTGAATCTATGACTTACAACGAAGATTATATTATCATCCCCTTTGGCTCGGCTATGACAATGTGGTTATTTTACACGTTCAGATACGGATATGTTGTCGGGTGGATGTACCTCTTAAAAGTCCTCATCTTTGCATTCGTGCTTGGATACCTGGCATATCGGGCGCGGATTGCAGATATATCAGCAATGCTGAGCGCAACCCTTCTCGGAGTAGTGATTATCATATCCACTGACGTCTGGTGGTATCTTACGCTCCTTGCATTTTTTTTCCTTGGCGGGATGTTCACGCGCTATAAATATGAATTTAAGAAATCGCGCGGGATAGCAGAATCCAAGGGTGGTGTCCGCGGATACAAGAATGTCTTCAGCAATTCACTGGCAGCCCTTGCCCTGGCAGTCGCCTATAAGGTATTTCCGTCCTATGCGATGCTCCTTTTGCCTGCATATCTCGGTTCGATCGCCACTGCCACAGGCGATACGCTTGCAAGCGAGATAGGGCAGACATGGAAAGGAGAGCCAATCATGATCACGACGTTCAAAAAAGTAAGGCCTGGAACAGACGGAGGTGTGACGACACTGGGCGAGTTCGCTGCTTTTGCCGGAGCAGGCGCAATTGCGCTTTTGTCATTGATGTTTTTGAAGAATGACGTGGGTCTTGCGTTTGCCGTCCTTGCAGGAGGATTTATTGGCACGAACATCGATAGTGTGCTTGGCGCGACGCTCCAGCAAAGAGGGTACCTCTCCAACAATGGCGTCAACCTTTTTGCCACGATCTCAGGAGCGATCATCTCGGCAATTCTCTATAGTTCATTGGGCTCGTAGTATAGTCCGGATAGTACGTGGGCCTCCGGAGCCTATGACCCGGGTTCAAATCCCGGCGAGCCCGTGGCGATTATTCCTCCGAAGTTTTGAAAGAGATTTATGACAAGGCGAATATCAAAATATTAGGTTAGACATGTTATAAGCTTTTCTTTAAATAAAAATTATTTTAGCATCCTCTCGATTTTGATATCCTCCCTGTGTTTGGTTATGGTAAAGGGGTTCTGTGAATGACAAAGGTTCTGGTATCCCTGCGTCTTATCGGTTGATTTTAAATCATTTCTTCATGCGTTGCGCAGTCTGTATCTTGTTTCGCAGTACATCCCGCGGCCCAATGCTGAGGTGCAGGCGATCGCTTATCATCATTGAAAGAAAAACTGGAAACAGCAAAGATAAAAAAAGAAAAAAAAATTAAACCTTCTTGAGCTTCTCTATCCCCACTTTCTTCACATTGGGTTTATTTATCTTGGCTGGCATCCAATTCGGTTTGTTCTTTGGGGCCGCAACAACTTCTCTCCAGCCTTTGTAGATGTGTAATTTCTTAGTCCCTCTTTCCCTTAGCCTGATCTCAACCGGTTTCGACTTGGTTCCCCTGCTGCGGTTTGCAGCCTTCAATGCTGCCTGACGCGGCTGGTTACCTGTGAAAACTCCAGTCTCTTTTCCATTCTTTTCCCTTAGTACATAATTTCTGGTTTTCGCCATATTTTTCATACCCCGACAACGATTTGTTGTCTTATCATTTAATTCTTCATGCTACTATATAAATTTAACTCAAAAACCTGCGTCTTTGCATATTGATTTGCAGTTAACTAATTATATCGGAAAACGTATTTACTATTAATACTGATAAAAGAACGGAGGTTAAATGACAAACTTGCTTTATGTCCAGACAAGCGGAATTGACACACCAGAACGCCTATATTCACCTTTTATCCTTGCGCAGACCGCAAAAGCAATGGGAATAGACGCAACAATATATTTTCTCGGGACCGGCATCACTGTCGTAAAAAAAGGCAACGCTGAAAAGATCAAGATCGGGCAATTCCCGTCTCTTAAAGATGTAATGGAGCAGACCATAAAAGCGGGAGTAAAGCTCATGGTATGCGAGCAAAGCTGCCAGCTCATAAATCTTGGTAGAGGGGAGTTTGTCCCAGCAGCTGAGATAGTGGGAGCAGCCACGCTCAACGATCTTGTGCTTGAGGCAGATGGAACAATGTGGTTTTAGGAGGTAATATGAAGATACAGTGGAAATGTTCAATGTGCGGATACCAGTTCGAGGGTGATTCATCCCCCCCAGACAGGTGCCCTTCATGCAAAGAATCATGCACTTTTATAGATGCGACCTGCTACATACCGGAATGCGAAGGACCGGAAAGCAGGGACAGGCGGATATAAAAACATAAATTTCCGAGTGAAACGATGAGAAAGGTCTACATAGATCACGGTTCGGCTTCACTCGTGGATGCACGGGTGCTTGAAGCCATGATGCCGTATTTTGATATGGATATCGGGAATCCCTCGTCCCTCCATTCGGCAGGACGGAAAGCAAAAAGAGAGCTTGAAGCAGCGCGAGGAGCTGTTGCTAAGTTGATTGGCGCACCCTCTGCGAACTCCATCATTTTCACATCATGTGCAACAGAATCGAACAACCTTGCGCTTCGGGGCGCAGCATTGCGGTATAAGGATAAGGGAAACCACATCATCACAACCTCGATCGAGCATATGTCAGTGATGAATACCCTGAAAGACCTGCAGAGAAGCGGGTTTGAGGTCACTTATATCCCGGTGGATAAAGATGGGCTTGTGGATGCCGAACGAATAAAGAATGCAATAACAGACAAGACGACCCTCATTTCTGTGATGTACGCAAATGGCGAGATCGGGACAGTTCAGCCCATACGCGAGATCGGTGCGATAGCCTCGGATAAAAAGATACTGTTCCATGTTGATGGGACTGCAGCAGTTGGAAAAGTGCCTGTCAATGTGGAAGGAGAACATATCGATCTTCTCACTATTTCTTCCAATGACATGAATGGACCCAAAGGCGTCGGCGCTCTATATATCAAACAGGGCGTGAGGCTCATGCCTTTCATGCTGGGCGGGGGTCAGGAGTTCGGTATGAGAAGCGGTTCTGAGAACATCCCCGGCATCGTCGGGATGGGAAAAGCTGCGGATATCGCGGGAAAAGAGATGGTAACTGAAGGCGCGCGGCTTATCAGGATGCGCGACAGGTTGATTGACAATATCTTAAAGATCGAATATACATATCTTACAGGTCACAGGACAAACCGCCTCCCAAACAATGCAAGTTTCAGGTTCAGCTTCATAGAAGGGGAAAGTATCATACTTCAGCTCAACGATATGGGTATCACTGCAAGTACGGGCTCGGCATGCTCCTCAAAGACCCTTGAACCATCGCATGTACTTATTGCTACTGGACTCAGGCACGAGGAGGCTCATGGCTCGCTTCTGCTCACGCTTGGAAGATCAAATTCAGAAGAAGATGTTGATTATGTGATAAAGAGCGTCCCTGAGATCGTGACTCGTCTCAGGGCATTATCGCCCCTTTATCCAACAAAGTAGGTGAAAACATGGGAGAACAATTCGAATATTCAGAGAAAGTAATGGATCATTTCAGGAACCCGAGAAACGTCGGGCAGATCAAAGACGCCGACGGCATGGGAAGGGTAGGGAATCCGGTTTGCGGCGACCTTATGGAGATCCAGATAAAAGTCGAGAACAATATATTGAAAGACGTGAAGTTCAAGACTTTCGGCTGCGGCTCAGCCATTGCCACAAGCAGCATGATAACTGAAATGGCAATTGGGAAGACGCTTGAAGAGGCGCTCAAGATAACGCGCGGGGACGTGGCGGCTGAACTTGATGGTCTTCCTGCCATCAAGATGCACTGCTC
>JBGOYM010000159.1:0-5008 GCA_041479675.1 Candidatus Methanoperedens sp. | reverse complement strand
ATTATGTCTTCGCTTACTGCTTCATCAAGAGCCATATTGAGATAGGCATCATGGGTTTCAAGTTCAACAACCCTCCATTTCATATCAATGCCTCCCTTATCAGCAGGGCAATGGATTCAGGACTTATGCCTATCATCTGGACATCCCTGTCTGCGATCACCTTCAGAATATTAGAAGTAATCGTTTCTTCATCAGCATTTCTTTCAAGTCCAACCATACTTTTTTCTATTTCTTCAAGGATATCTTCCGGATGAAGGAAGAAATCGCCGGTGATCCTGACATTTCTAATGAGTTCATCGCAGTCAACTTCCACTTTTACTACCTTTCCTTCTTTGACCTTCTGTTTTGCCTGGAACATCATACTGTATTCTTTTCATCTGGTTTCAGATGATAAATAGATTCCGAACCTGCAGCACTGTAAAAATGTTTGATTTTTTGCATGAAATATTCGCCACAGAGGTACGGAGAACACCGAGAAATAATTACTCTGTGCCTCAGAGTTTCCGATTTTGATAACATAAGGTTATTCAGATATTGTTATTTTCGCTATAGCATCTTCTTCTTTTGCCAACGCACATTCTGTCCCTTCAATAAACCCAACCTTTTCCTTTGAAAACAAGAAATAATCACCATTATACCCTTGTTTCCACTCTTTTGTATGTTCATCTGCACTGACTTCAAGGCGACCAAAATAGAACTTTTTCTTGCTATACGGGTCAATCAGGATAGGACCAACACCATAAGGAACACCCCTTAATTCTATTTTGTCATTTATAATTACAACTTCATCCCATGCCGCAAACACATTTCTACGGGTTGAATACATCATACTCCCATCGGGTAAGACAAGACCATACCTTGTGGTGTTATTACGGCAAACGGTATCTTCAGATAGTTTATACATGGTAGGGAGAAAGAAATTGTTTTGCACTGTTAATTCTTGAAACTTTAGATACGGATATTCCTTGTTCAAATGTGCAACAAATATATCTTCCATTTTAGAAGTTTGCGGCGTGGTCTTTTCCATGATGATATAAGAAGTACCGATATTCGGTATTACACTCAACAAAATAATAAACAACACAAAGATAATAGCTCCTTTTTTCGTGTACACTTTATTGACAATCAGACATGAGAGAAGATATAATAACAAAATCTCCGCCAATAATATGAAAAGTGGTATTATTATTAAAAAGTCAGGGGATGCGCCAGGATTACAATCAAAAAATCCCAATGAACAAGCTGAGCCAAAAAATGGAAACATTAGAACTCCTCCCCATACATTTCCTAACCATCCTAAGATAAATAAACTTGGGCTAAAATTAGATACTATTAACAAGAAGTTCGGAGTAAATATTATAAAAAAAAGCACTACTATTTTTTTGACGTTAGGTTTTAAAAATTTGAATTCCATCTACCCACCTGCTGACCTAATATTTGACTTATAGACACAATTCTTTCGAGATGATATAAAGTTATTTGATGCAAGTTTTGACGCTTCTTGGTTCAAATTTGAGTGCATGTGAGCTTATCTGACAGCGTCTTATAGGTCAAATACAAGATTCAGCAGGCGGGCCGATATAACAACTGTATAAATATTACTGTAACAAATAAAACTTAATACGAACTCACGCTTCCTGAGTTCGTTTTAGTTCGCATTAGTTCGTTGTTTTTCTCTATATTTTACACCCACGAACCTTCATCTCTTTAAACTACCTTCATCATTTTGAAATCATGATACCCGGTCAGGACTTTTACATAACCTCTTAACTTCTTATCAAGTTCGGGGTCTCCTGTATCAACATGCAGGGCAGGTGTAAATTCAAGCTTGTCCTGTGAAGCTATTACCATGATATCATCAGCCCTTCTGATAACTTCGGGACTTATCTGCTGGTTCCCTCTTCCGAAGATGAAACCCTGGCTACCTATCGGACTTATTATGATATTGACTTTTCCATCGAATTTATGAAGCGCATCAAGAAGATGTTTTTCAGATGCATCCTTTTTGACAAAATTCCCGTTCATGACAGCATCCACTCCAAGCAGCGTCCCATCGATACCAAACTTTTTCTTCACTTCCATCGTGGTTGTCCCAGGTCCTATTATGTACAGGACATCTTTCCCTTCAGTCCTGTAGTCATCGATTATGCGTTCTGCGATCTCTATCTTGGCATCCACAGAACCAGATGTCGCTTTTCCGCTCTGGACACCGGGGCTGACAGGTACGATGGCTTCTCCTTTTATCCTGATGTTCAGTTCGTTCCTGCGGTAAGCCTCTTCGTCTATATCAAGCACTTCTCTTACAGATGTCTCGGTGAATGTAGATACTATCCTGCCGCACTCCTTCGGTGTGACGCAAAAAACCGGAGAGAATATTTTCACACCAGCAGGGATGCCAAGAACAGGTATTTTTTTATCAACCACCGAAATAATATCTCCTGCAGTGCCGTCCCCTCCTGAAAAGAGCAAAAGGTCGCAGCCTGAACCGAGCATTTTCTGAGCAGCTTTCTTTGTGTCCTCTGCGGACGTTTTTTCAGGAGCTTCATAAATGACTTCGAATTTGAATCGCGTTTTCTTAAGTACATTTTCGCCCATTTTCCCTGAGCATGTCAGGAAGAACATATCATCTTCTTCCTCAATACTGCGAAGCGCCTGCTCGGCTCTTATGAGGCTTACAGGTTCTCCGCCAAGCCTTGCAGCAAGCTCTGCAAGGTTATCAGTGCCTTTAAGCCCGACCCTGCCGCCCATTCCTGCAATCGGGTTTATGATGAAGCCGATCTTCATATAATATATTTAACTCCGATATTCAGTGTAAATCGTTCTTCTTATGTTGCGTGATGGAATACGGATTGCACGGATTGTCAGTTAATAAAGCCGGGCTCCATCGCAATATCATCTTCCTGGCGGCAAAAACATCATCAAGCCGCCCAACAACAGTGGTATGAGGCGCGGTCTTCACGGTCTCAGGGTCATTCTCTATCTCCTCATTTATCCTGAGCAATACATCGCAATAATTATCAATGGACTCTTTCGATTCTGTCTCTGTTGGCTCGATCATCAGTGCCTCTTTAACGATTAGAGGGAAATATATCGTGGGCGGGTGGACGCCATAGTCCATGAGCCGCTTTGCGATATCAAGCGCGCTGATATCATGTTTTTTCTGCTTTGCAGCGCTAAATACTGCCTCGTGCTTGCGCGGGATTTCAGGATTCTTTAGCTCATAAGCTTTTGAAAGCCTTGATACCATGTAATTTGAGTTCAGAACTGAAAATTCCGAAATGCGTTTCATGCCTGTTGAGCCAAGCCTCATGATATAACCCACCGCCCTGACCATTACCAGATAGTTGCCATAGAACTCATGGACTTTACCAATGCTATGCGGTCTGTTATGATCGAGATAATACTTCTTCCCATCGTACTCGATCGTTGGTGCAGGTAACAGATCAGCGAGATGGTTTTTTACGCCCGTTGGACCGCTGCCGGGTCCGCCGCCGCCGTGTGGCGCTGCAAAGGTCTTGTGCAGGTTGAGGCTCATGCAGTCAAATCCCATGTCCCCGGGCCGCACCCTGCCAATGATGCCCTCCAGGTTAGCGCCGTCGTAGAATAGCAGTCCTCCTGCGTCATGGACTATCTTTGCTATTTCCAATATGTCCTTTTCAAATAGACCAAGAGTGTTTGGATTTGTGAGCATCAAAGCCGCGGTTTTTTCAGAGACCGCTTTTTTGAGTATCTTTGTGTCGACGTAACCCTGTTCATTAGAGGGTATCTCCACCACATCAAAGCCAGCCATCGCCGCGCTCTTGGGATTTGTCCCATGCGCGGAATCGGGCACGATGACCTCGCTCCTGTCATCTTTCTTTCGTTCAAAATAGGATTTTATTATTGCCATTGATGTGAACTCGCCATTCGCCCCTGCCGCGGGCTGGAGCGAGAAGTCGTCCATGCCGCAGATTTCCATAAGGTGCTTCTTCAGCATGTACATTATTTTGAGCGAACCCTGGATAGTGGTCTCGTCCTGATACGGATGCACCACGTTCTGGGGAAGAGCTGCCAGGTATTCCGTGAACCTGGGGTTGTATTTCATGGTGCAAGAGCCCAGGGGGTACATACCTGTGTCGTTGCCGAAATTGAGCTTTGAGAGGGCGGTGTAGTGGCGAATTACTTCTGGCTCTGAAAGCTCAGGCATGTCGAGTGAGGCGCGGGCGAGGGCATCGGGGAGGTGGGGGCATTTATTGAAGGTGTTCTTTCTGGATTTTTCGAAGATGAGGCGAAAGTCGAAGTTATCGCAGCGGTTTTGTGTTCCTGTGTGTTCGATCCTTTCTTGCATGGTACCATCAGCTCCGGGTTTTAATTCTTTATTGTAGATTGATATAAACGGGTTGAAGGAAATAGTTTTTGCATTGGGGGGAGATTAAGGTTGATGAATGGAAAAATATAATGGATGTATGGGGGAGTCAACGATCCTGTGATAAATCACAGGGCATCAGGAGGATGCTAGATGATTTGATATTTCAGCAGGCTTATTCCTTTATGTTTATATTCAGGTGCATGGGCTAAAATTTCAAGTCTGATGGTTTATATCATAATGAGATTTCGTTTGATTCTTTCTCCATCCAGAGAATTTTTTTTTCAGTATTCAAAATAATTTTATTGTATACTTTGTATTGTTGATCATATTTTTGTACAAAGGGCACTGCAACATAAAAAAGTAAAATTCCAGATATAATAAATATAATAAATTTATCACTAATAATTGGAAGAGCTGACATTACACCACCTAAAACGAAACTTACACCTACAGCACAGACAAAAATTATATTATTTAAATTTTTTCCAATTTCTGAAGTTCTAACCTCTGCAACCTTTTGAATATATCTATACTCTTCTATTTCCATAAATTTAAATAAGATGAACGGTACAACTCTTTCTATTGCTACATTAATTGATTCAACTATTTATTTCCAATCGATATCTATAACTTTTTGAATTTCTTTCATATTTTTATCTT
>JBGOYM010000158.1:0-5052 GCA_041479675.1 Candidatus Methanoperedens sp. | reverse complement strand
CTCATACCTGCATAGTTTATGGCTCGCGCCATGTCTGCTTTTGCGTACATGAGTGCGTCATCTGGCGCGGATATCTCGCCGCGGGCTGATATTGCTTTTGCCATGCTTACATCCATGCGGACAAGATTGATAGAGGCGATAACACTGATGAGCAGGAGGAATACACCGATGACCGCGAATGGGACTTGTGCGGCATTATCATGAAAAAGCGATCTCATGTCCCTCTTATCGCTGTGAAAGTTCCACTGTTATTCCTGATAAGCTCAATCACCATTTCCGGCAAGTACTTTATTTTGCCTTATAAATGTTATGTAGCCATAAATTAATAATGTTGAAAATCAATAAGTGCAATAAATGAAAAATAAAATATTTAGAATTTTATTAATACTGTTTATTATTATAAACACCGCGCACGCCCTGGAAGAAGGTGTCACGGTCCCGCTTGTTGCAGACAGCAGTACCCCGGACGGAGAACAGGGGATCCTTCTATTCGCCAGGGTGATAGCCACCAACGGCACAGGTCACGTTTTTGTAGATACAAGTCCTTACACGCAGGTCGATCTGCAGGGTTCGGCAAGACTTGCAGCCATGGTCGCATCTGATGTGCTCGGGATCGATCAGCGCTCATATGATTTTTATTATATCATTGATATCAGTTCACCCATTATTGGAGGTCCTTCAGCAGGCGCAGCTCTTACAATGGCAACTATCGCAGCCATCAACAACTGGACACTCGATCCCGGAGTGGTGATGACAGGCATGATAAACCCTGATGAGTCCATCGGACCTGTCGGCGGGATACCATACAAGCTTGAAGCGGCAGCGGCCAGGAATTACACTCTTTTCCTTGTTCCAGAAGGTACTGTAATTATTTCAAAGAATGTGGAAGAGACCATTGATGTATTGAAGCTTGGAAAAGACCTGAACGTCACTGTAAAAGAAGTGAGTACGATCCAGGAGGTAGTAAAGATCTTTACAGGCCATGAACTGGTAAAACCGGCATTTAACGGCACTGTGCTCACTTCCGGATATATTGATCTTCTTGAGCCGCTTGCCACGAACCTTAAGAAAGAAGCAAGCGATATGTATAAAGAGACTGAGGGGCTAACTTCGCAGAGTCCATACCTTGCACAGGCAAAAGACATCATAAGCAGGGCTGATAAAATGTATGATGATCAGAAATATTATGCCGCCACCTCACTCTATTTCAATTCGATGATCAATATACGAACAGCCCGCTGGATTTACGGTTACAGCAATGAGGCAGATAAAGAGAAATATATGGCTGAACTTATTGGAAGAGTTGAAAACCAGATAAACCTATCTGAGAGCGAACTCGATATTTTCAAATCAGGCGGTGTGGATGATGTTGGGGCTGTGGGAGCTGCAGAGTCGCGCATCACCTCCTCAAAGATCAAACTTGATGAGGCAATGAAACTCAATAATACGGACGAAAAGATAAACGCGCTTGCCTTCTCACATGAGAGGGCGCGTACAGCACGGTGGTGGCTGACGCTTTCGACCCCAACCGGGAAAGTTGTGCCTGAAGATATTTTAAAAGACCGGGCAGGATGGTACCTTAGCCAGGCGCAGTCGATCAGTACATACATGCAGGAACTTTTGTCTCAAAGCAGTGTGCATCCGGTCATAATAAGCGGTTCCTCGGATGATTTGATCCATGCCCAGAAAGAAATGAAGAGCGAGTATTATTCAGGGGCGATATTTGATTCACTTCAGGGCTCGGTGAAATCCAGTACTCTTATCGGATTTATGGGAATGCTTGATGCGCAAAAGAAGGTAGAGCAGAGTGCAGGCGATGCAAAGCTGGCCATTAATGAAGCGCGTTTAGCTGGAATAGAGCCAACTCTTGCCGTGAGTGCATATGAATATGCTGAGACCATGCAAGACCCCTATGAAAAGATCAACCAGTATGCTTATGCAAAAATGGTCGCAAAGACTTTGGTTGTGCTGAATACTCACACAGTGCCTTCGGATAAGATCCCCGTCAAGCCCACACTTACACCCTACGCACCTGGAACGACTTTGCCAGAAACTACCCCCACTCCTGCAGCTGCAGAAAAAGTTCCAGCGGTCGGCGCCGCTGCAGTACTGATCGTTATGCTGGTATTAAGACGACTCTGTAAGAAATAATATGAAACACAGGATATACTTTTCAGTCTGCGGCGAAGGTTACGGGCATTCAAGCAGGGATATGGCTATAGCCCGGATGCTTTCAGGTGCGGGCGCCAGTGTACTTATGGGAAGTTACGGTTATGTCCTTTTACGCCTCAAAGAGAATTTCAATTCGGTCGAGGTGGAAAGGGAATTCGAGATGGTCGGGAAAGGGGGGGCTTTTGATCTTAAAGCTACGATTTTTAAAAGCAAAAAGACGCCCCTGTTGTTTTCAAAAATAATTTCTGATGAAAAAAAGGCAATTGAGGATTTCAATGCAACATGCGTAGTGGCAGACGGCAGAAGCGCTGCTGTTATTTCTGCTTTAATGCTTGGAATACCGTGTGTAATAATTTCCAATCAGACAAGCATTGAACCTTTTTTCAGGGATTCAAATTTTGTTTTGAAGCTTATCGGAAAGCCTGTGGATATAACGCTTAAGACCCTGACTGCGCTTGCAGAGAATACTTTGATCCCGGATTTCCCTCCTCCAAATACGGTGTGCATTAACACATTAAGCAATAACAGGCATATCATGAAAAAACAAATTTTTGTAGGGCCGGTTGTTTCTGATAATTTTAGGAATCCAGGGAAAAGTGTTGAAATTGACGGGCCATTTGTACTAACGCTTCTTGGAGGACATTCGTACAGGCTTCCTATTTTTAACGGGATATTGAAAATAGCAGACAGGTTCCCGGATATGAAATTCCTTATATTTACAAAGTTCAAGAGTGAAAATGCACCTGAGAATGTTATTATATCAGAATTTGCTGAGGATATTTCAGCATATATGCATTCTGCACAAATGATCATCACGCAGGCCGGCCACAGTACGGCAATGGAGATCCTGACAATAGGGAAACCGTCCCTGATAATCCCGGATAAGGGGCAGATAGAACAGGAGAGCAATGCGGCGCGTATGAGGGAATTGGGTGTATGCCAGACACTGGATTATAGCTCCATGAGCCCTGCCTCCCTTTTTGAAAAGATCGATATGCTGCTAAAAGATGGAAAGTTAAGGGACAAAGCCGCGCAGTTTAGTGAAATGGCAAAACGGATGAACGGGACAAAAAAAGCGGCTGATATTATTATTGAACTGTCAGAGAGGATACAGCGCTATGGGGTAGAAAATGATCCTTGAATATCTTGAGTCTGTGGATATCGCAGTTTTCCTTGATATTAACCATAATCTCACGAATCCCTTATTTGATGCGGTTTTTCCTTCCTTGAGGGAACTTACGTATGTTTTCTGGTTTCTTCTTATCGTTTATTTCTGGATGAAGAATGAAAAGAAAATGGCGCTGCTTTTGACTGTGAGTATTGTTGCCGGTGCGCTTTTTACATATCCGCTAAAATTCCTTATTGACAGGGCAAGACCGTATGAAGAGATAGCATCCACAAGACTTCTGACACCTGCTGAAGCAGACCCCTCGTTCCCCTCAGCCCATGCCGAGATGAGCTTCCTTGCTGCTACGGTCGTTTCCAGGTTCCATCCGGAGTATGCTAAATATCTCTATGCGTTCTCGTTTATCGTGGTTCTGAGCAGGGTATATGTAGGGGTGCATTTTCCGGGAGATGCAGCAGCAGGTGTGATATTAGGAATTATCATAGGAAAAGTGATGATCAAGGTGGCGCAGAGGAAGAAGGATATTTTCTGGGAAGTTTCGAAAAAGCTATAAATAGCCCTTATGAAATAGTAGATTCATTATTATGAGGAATCATTATGGGGGTTGACCTCGGAGACCTTTTCGATAAAAAGGAAATAGAATTATCTGAACTTAAAGGTAAAGTAATAGCTATCGACGCATACAATACGCTTTACCAGTTCCTGAGCATAATCAGGCAGCGTGACGGTACTCCACTTACCGATTCCCACGGGGAGATAACATCTCATCTTTCAGGTTTCCTGTACAGGACGACGAACCTGGTTGAAGAGGGGATCAAGCCTGTTTTTGTTTTTGACGGTGTGCCGCCTGAATTCAAGTTCGCTACCCTCGAAGAGCGCAAAAAAACACGGATAGAAGCCATGTCAAAGTGGCAGGAGGCAAAAGCTGCAGGTGGCGAGGATGCTTTTAAGTATGCACAGGCTTCATCGTATATCAAAGGAAATATGGTGGAAGATGCAAAAACCCTTCTCGGACTCATGGGCATCCCGGTCATCACTGCACCCTCGGAAGGGGAAGCGCAGGCTTCGTTCATGGTGCAAAATAAAGATGCTGACGCGGCAGGCTCACAGGATTATGACGCCCTCCTGTTCGGCGCGTCACTTATCGTGAGGAACCTTGCGGTGACTGGAAAAAGGAAACTTCCTGGAAAAGGCGTTTTCGTGGATGTGAAGCCTGAGGTCATAAACCTTGGATCTGGTCTCCAGAAGCTTGGGATTTCTAAGGAACAGCTTGTGGATATTGCCATCCTTGTGGGAACGGATTACAATGAGGGGATTAAAGGGATAGGACCTAAGAAGGCTTTGAAGGCGATATTGAAGCACGGAAGTATCGAGGGTGTCCTTAAGGAGCTTAATACTGATATCAAATACCTTGCAGAAATAAGAGACCTTTTCCTTCATCCTGATGTTACCCCGGATTATGAACTAAAATGGAGAAAACCTGATGCTTCTGCCATCACGAATTTCCTGTGCGAAGGGCACGACTTTTCCAGAGAGCGCGTTTCAAAGGCTGTTGAGCGGCTTCTTGAAGCCTCGGATACGGGGCAGAAGACACTGGACAAGTGGTTTTAGATTATTATTTTACACTATAATAATATTCCCCTTCTGATTTCTGCGCACGGTCAAGGCGTGAATCCAGTTTATTGACCCTTGGACGCTTAGTTTCCTCATCCCGCCTGAAGGTAATGCCGATATTCTTCAGGAACCGGTTCATG
>JBGOYM010000157.1:0-5192 GCA_041479675.1 Candidatus Methanoperedens sp. | reverse complement strand
GCATATCTATCATTTTTCGAAAAAAACGGGCACACAAGAGTGGATCGCTATCCAGTTATCGCGCGCTGGCGGGATGACATATACCTCACAATAGCATCGATCGCGGATTTCCAGCCTTTCGTGACATCAGGGCTTGTCCCTCCACCAGCGAACCCCCTCACCATCTCGCAGCCATGCATACGGCTTGACGATCTTGACGCCGTAGGAAGAAGCGGACGGCATCTTACCACATTCGAGATGATGGCTCACCATTGTTTCAACTCACGTGGGAATGAGATATACTGGAAGGACAGGACTGTCGAACTGTGCGATAACCTTCTGTCTTCGCTTGGTCTTGACCTGAATGCTGTGACCTATAAGGAGGCACCATGGGCAGGCGGCGGCAACGCTGGCCCCAGCGTGGAGGTGCTTGTCGGGGGGCTTGAACTTGCAACTCTTGTGTTCATGGACTTAAAGCAGGTTAAAGGCGGCTCGATTGATATCAAGGGTGAGACCTACGAGAAGATGGACAATTACATAGTGGATACAGGCTACGGGCTTGAGAGGTTCGTGTGGGCGTCAAGAGGCTCACCAACGATATATGATGCGGTGTTCCCGAAGATAGTAAATGAACTCATGGACCTGGCAGGCATCGAGCACTCAATCGAGAATCCTGAATATGCGAAGATATTCTCGCAGAACGCTCGCTTTGCGGGTGTGATGGATATCAGCGGGCAGGCAAATCTGCTCCAGTTGAGAAAAAAGGTCGCGGATACCATTGGCACAACTGTTGAGAAACTCCAGAAGCTCATGGTGCCTGTGGAGAGCGTATATGCCATCACGGACCATTCAAGATGCCTTGCGTTCATGCTGGGTGACGGGATAATTCCATCCAACGTGAAGGCGGGTTACCTCGCAAGGCTTGTGCTTCGCCGGACACTTCGACTGATGAAAGAATTGGACATAAGGGAGCCTCTTATCGAGATAATCGAGATGCAGATAAAGAACTTCCCCGAATATCCTGAATTCAGGGAGCGCCTTGATACGATAAGGGAGATAGTGGCGCTTGAGGAGGAAAAGTACGCTGATACTATCGAGCGCGGGACAAAACTTGTGAAAAAGACGGCGCTTCATTTCAAGGAAAAAAAGGAAAAAATGCCTCTTGGTGAATTGATCCAGCTTTATGATACTCATGGCATCCCGCCTGAGATCACGCGCGAGGTCGCAAAGGAAGCAGGCGTTGATGTTGAGCTTCCTGACACGTTCTATTCACTTGTGGCAAAAAAGCACAGCAAGGCAGAGGAGGAAGAAGCAGAAGAGATGCCTCTTGAGATTCCGCCTACCAGAAAGCTGTATTATGAGCAAACAGAACAGAGCGAGTTCAAGGCAAAGGTGCTTGAGGTTATCGAGAATAAAATTATCCTTGACAGCACGTTATTTTATCCTGAAGGTGGAGGTCAGCCCGCTGACCATGGCACGTTGTCTATGGAAGATTACATCGCGAATGTAGTGGATGCTCAAAACATGAACGGGGTTATTGTGCATGAGACTGATTCGGACTTCGGGTTTAAGAAAGGAGATACTGTAAAAGGAAAAATTGATTGGGAGCGCCGCCTTGCGCACATGCGTCACCACACTGCCACGCATATCGTGAACGAGTCAGCCAAGGCTGTGCTGGGAAAGCACATCTGGCAGACGGGCGCGCAGAAGTCCACTGACAGGGCGAGGCTTGACCTCACGCATTACAAGCGTATAACCGATGACGAGTTCAGGGAGATTGAACTGCTGGCGAACAGGGCAGTGATGAAGAACCAGCCGGTGCATATCGACTGGATGGACAGGGTTGAAGCTGAAAAGAAATACGGGTTCGTACTTTACCAGGGGGGTGTGCCGCCGGGAAGAGAGATACGCATCCTGCGAGTTGGAAGCGACGTGGAAGCATGCGGAGGGACGCATGTCTCGAATACAGGGCTTATCGGACCTATTAAACTCATAAAAACGGAGAGGATCCAGGACGGGGTGGAGCGCATCGAATTTTCGGCTGGCGAGGCTGCTGTGAAAAGGATGCAGGAGAGGGATGAACTGCTGAATAAGTCTTCGGATGCGCTTCGCGTTTCGCCCGAACATTTGCCAGATACGGTGAACCGCTTCTTTAATGAATGGAAAGAATTCAAGAAAGAGAACGAACGGCTTAAGGCTGAACTTGCGGAAGCAAGGGTGAAAGGGATGATGGGCGATGCCGTTGATATAAATGGCTTGAAAGTGCTGTCGGAGAAACTCCCACATGCAGATGTGGAGGAGCTTATCAAGGTTGCCACAGAGTTCAGCAAGAACGATGATGTAGTTGCAATTCTTGCAAGCGAATCTGGCGGCGTGAAAATAGTGGTCGCAGCAGGCGCGCGCGCCCAGAAGATGGGCGTGAACGCAGGGGCGATGGTGCGCGAGATGACAACGCTCGGGGGCGGAGGCGGAGGGGGGCCGCCTGGGATAGCGCAGGGCGGGGGGATGGATGTTACGAAGATAGAGGAGGCGCTGGAGAGGGGGGTGGAGATGGTGAGGAGAGCGGTATCGGGGCAATAAACTTAATGATTCTTATATCCAATTATGACAAATGATAACGATTTCACAGGCAATAGCGTGCTTATTGCAGACATTTTAGGTTTTTCGAAACATACCTTAAAGCTAAGAGAACAAGCTGAAAACAAGCTTACGGAATTTTGTACTATATTTTCTAATCTTGTAAACGAATATGATAAGTCAAATATATCACCTCATAATTTTAGCGATTCTGTTGTAATAGGATTTAAGAGTATTATGGATGCACTTAAGTTTTCTGAAGCTCTTTTTTATGAAACCTTCATGAAAGAAATACCTTTAAGAGGAACGATAGGTATTGGTGAATTCACTCATAAACCGAATCCATACAAAAAATTCTCATTTACAATAGGTTTGGGTTTGGTTCTCGCAAGTATGCCCGAGAAATATCATATAAAAGGTCATACTTTGCTTTTAGTATGTGAAGCAGATAAAGCTGAAGAAATGACTCGTTTTGGGCATCGTATGACTTTTTTTGAAGATGAAGAAATTCATGTTTTACCAAAAGAATTCAAAGCATACCTAGTTCCTTGGTGGAAAAGAAAAGATAATAGAAAGATAAAAGATGAAATTGATAAGCGAATTAAAGGGCTTGATTGTGAGAGAATAAAATATCTTGAAAAAACAAGAAAACATGTGGATGATTTCACTTTTCAAGATGGAAATATGGTAATGGATGATTATTGAATTCAAAATAACTATTATTTCCTAATATGCAGAATATATAATAACATAAACCATATATAAAGAACTAGAAATATGATTCCTATAACAGAAAACCTTAATGGCATAAGGAAAAACACCATTCGTGAAATCAAGACTCTTGGCGACCTGAAAGAACGATTACAGGCAGGATTTGAGAATAATGAAGAATCCTTGGAACTATTCGGGAAAACCTACTCAACCCAACTTAAAGCATATCTCATAGAGAGCAATCTTCCCTTAACAGACGCCGGCTGTCCTGAAGGCAAATGGAGAAAACTCGATGATTCTGTTGGTTGGTATGGTAACATAGATGGAGACCTCTCAAATACCTTATTCCTGGATTCGACAAGAGACCGTGTCTGGATAATATACAGTCTCATGGGTGCAACGGAATCAGACTTTTTTATAGATAAATGGCTGGAGAGAAAAGGATTGGATAGATGCTGGTTATCCAGAAATCATCTCTTACACTGGGAAAAAAAGGAATCCTGGAGCCAGAGAGGTTTGGGTTTAAAGTTTTCTGATGGTCTTGCTCAAGACGAGGAGAATGCCGCGAATTTCAGTCTGAAAGCATACTATGGAGCAAATCGATTGATTAAAGGTCTGGACAGGGTTCTTAACGAAGCAAGAGAGGAATTCGCTATCTATAGCGCAAGATGGCAGAAAAGAACCAAAGGTGAGGTGGTGCTTTCTTCAGAGTGGTATAGCAACGGTAAAGCCACGATAAACAGAGCGCTGGATGTTGATGAGGCTCTGATCTCAGTTGCTGAGATGGCAAACCGCTATGCAGATTCCCTGAAAGAGGCAACTGAACTCCGGGAAAAGACCATGGGCGCTTTCGAACTGGATTTCAGCCAGGAAATTGATCTTGAAGCTTTTTCAAAGAAGGTCGCGACAGGAACGGGTGAAATGAAACTGTGGCTTGTTGAAACCGAATCTGAGGATGATTTCAGGAGATTTAGAGGCGTTGACCTGCACACATGGGATCGTATTTTAATGGATGTCGGGAAGGATTTTGCATATCTTACTGTTCCCGGCAAAGGATGCATCAATGCAGCGCCAAGAATAGCGACCTTACAGGGTGAAGATAATGCAGGAAAAACGTCCATTTACCATGACGGAGTGGAAGTATTTGCCTGAACAAGATTATCGAATTGCCCTTTGGCGCAATACTATCCAATTGTTCCATGAATATAAACGGTCAAATTTCATAGGCCCTTTCAAAGCAGCAGGATTTAATTATGTGGTAGATCGACCATTTCTGACAAGACAGGGTGAGTCACGTCAACCTGATATTATAGCGAGTGGAGAAACCGGCTGGATGGTGCTGGAATTAACTGCAAATCAAAAATCGAAAGAAGCGCAGCTCGACAAATACAAGACTATTGATCCACGCTATCTTGGTAATTATGGACTTTTTCCTCATGAAAGTCCACCCGATGTGATGAGCAGCAGATTTGATTTTGTTGATGACGGTTCCTTTTGTCAGATTTTCGTAAAGGATTTCTTTAACTTGAAAAATGAAGAACAAATTGATAATCAACAGCTAAAGGCTGAATTATACTCTAAATGGTTGAGATTTTGACATTTTTGAAAGACTGGAAATTCCAAGATAATAAAGTTTCCAATTCATCCTTGTGTTCTATGTGAGCATTTCTTATACAATTATCAATAACCTGTTTAAATTCTGGAAACTTTTGATAATATTTTGAATATAAACACTCTTTTCTAACAAATTTCCATAATCGTTCGATCAAATTGAGGTGGGGTGAATATGAAGGAAGATAAAGCAATTCAATATTGAGTGCCGCTGCATAGTTCTGAACCAAAGCACATTTCTGATAACGAGCATTATCTAAAACAAGAGTGATGGGATTGACAAGACCCAACTTGGCGATTTCTGCCATTAACTG
>JBGOYM010000156.1:0-5200 GCA_041479675.1 Candidatus Methanoperedens sp. | reverse complement strand
TTGTATTTGCCTTTCTTGTAGAACTCTGAGGCTGCTGAATCAAGCCCGATGCTTATCTTTTTGCCGTATCCGGCTTCTTCAATTGCTCCAGTGAGAGCATCAAGCGCATCGGTTGTCTTCTTTAGCGGAGGAGCATAGCCGCCTTCATATCCAACATTCACAGCAGAGTTGCCATATTTTTTTACGAGTATCGAGCCAAGTGTGTGATATGTCTCAGCGCCCATGCGAATGGCTTCTGCGAACGTCTTTGCGCCCTTTGGCTGGAGCATGAACTCCTGGATAGCAAGCTCGTTCCCTGCGTGCTTTCCGCCGTTTATGACGTTCATGGTGGGGACTGGGAGCATGAAAGCATTCGTGCCTCCAAGATAGCGGTAAAGTGATATTCCAAGCGAATCAGCAGCTGCGTGGGCAACCGCCAACGATACGCCAAGGATAGCATTGGCGCCAAGCCTTGATTTGGTGGGCGTGCCGTCAAGTTCCAGCATAATCATATCAAGTTCGCGCTGGTCGCACACGTCCATGCCGATGAGCGCGTCTTTTATCTCGGTATTTACATTCTTCACAGCCTTTGCAACGCCTTTTCCAAGATACCGTTTATCTTTATCCCTCAATTCAAGCGCTTCATACGTGCCCGTGGAAGCTCCTGACGGCACGCTGGCTCTACCAGAGCCGTTTTCTGTAAAAACATCGACTTCTACCGTTGGGTTGCCGCGAGAATCAAGTATTTCTCGCGCATGGATATGCTCGATCGTGAACAATGTATCACCTGAGGGACTAAATGGTTACTGTTGTACTTAATTTTTCTCAGTGATCCTGATCATCGCTTCCCTTGCATTCTCGATTATCTTATTTTCATTAAAAATTGCCACCCTTCGATCCTCCATAAGCACTTTCCCATTCACTATCGAAGTCTTTACATCATACCCTGTAGTCCCACTTACAAGAGATGAAACAATATCCGAAGAGGCAAATTGAGGTTTCTTGATATCAACAATAATAATATCAGCCAGATATCCTTGTTTCAACACCCCTGCATTTATGCCCATCGCCTGCGCGCCATTTTTTGTCGCCATCTCAAGGACTTTTGATGATTTCATCGCTGCCGGGTCTTTGAGCCTGTGCAGGAGCGAAGCGCATCGCATTTCCTTCCACATATCCAGACTTCCGCTTGAAGCCGCGCCATCAGTGCCCAGGGCGATATTGATGCCTTTCCCAAGCATCTTTGGGACAGGCGAAACCCCGGCGCCGAGAGCCATGTTACTTGAGGGGCAGTGGACTACGTTAACCTCTTTGTTCTTGAGAATATCGATATCGTCATCAGATAACCAGATGCAGTGGGCAGCAAGAAGACCGGGCCCAAGCATACCTATGCTGTTCAGAAGGTTTATCGAGCACATCCCATAACGTTTTTTCATCGTTTTCAGTTCGTCCTCTGTCTCAAGTACATGGATATGCACCCTGGAATTATCCCTTGCTGCCAGTTCCTTTACTTTAATCAAAAACTCCTTTGAGCAAGAAGCCGTCGAATGCGGCGCGTACATTGTGGTGATCCTCCCGTCTGCGGCGCCGTTCCATTTTTTCACAAATTTCTCCCTGCTCTTAAGTTTTGTATCAGCATCCTCATTC
The DNA here is from genome assembly GCA_041479675.1 of Candidatus Methanoperedens sp. Lineage (GTDB taxonomy): Archaea > Halobacteriota > Methanosarcinia > Methanosarcinales > Methanoperedenaceae > Methanoperedens. Next base: position 3,574 of record JBGOYM010000156.1, on the reverse strand, counting down.
AGACCTTCGATCATCCCGTACCCCAGGGCAGCCCTTATGCCTGTTTCTTCCACCACCCGCGCCACTTCATCCTCATGGATATACATATCCACAAACGTAGTTGTTCCCGAGCGTATCATCTCAAGAACGCCAAGGTATGCGCCAGCCCTAACATCCGATGGAGTTAGTTTAGTTTCTACCGTCTGGATTTTTTTCATCCATTCTGCATAAGACAATCCATCAGCATACCCGCGAAAAAGCGTCATAGGAACATGCGTGTGTGCGTTGATAAGACCCGGCATTACCGCACAGCCCGGCGCATCTATCACTTTATCTGCTTTCTCTTTCGTAACCTTCCCTGCATACTTTATCAAACCTTTATCCACGACCACGGTTCCGTTATCGATGACCGCGCCGTCTATGGTAAGCACGATGCCGCCCTTGATAATGAGGTCTGCCATGGATAGTAATAAGGGTGAGGTTATAAAATAAGGTTTCTAATACGCTTTAGAAAATATCAGGATTTTTAAGGAAAAAGGTATAAAATGCAACGCGCGTCGAGGAGGCATTGAAATAACAAACCGATCAACCGTAGTTCTAAGCTCGGTCTCCCTTTTGGATTTCTTACTAAAGTGGGATAGCCCGGACAGGATTCGAACCTATGTCGCAAGGTCCAGAGCCTCGCATGATTGACCTCTACACTACCGGGCTTCTCCGGCTAATACTAACTTTTCGTTTATTAATCTATCGGAGGTGCCAGAACTGGGATTGTACTTTTTTTACCTCTTCCAGCCGATTCCTCACCTGCGGAGCAAGTGTGGACTCATCCCTGCGAAGCGGCTCTTTCCCCATGAATACTTCAAGAACAGAAGCAATGGACTCAGGAAGGAGCACAATGTTGTAGCCCCCCTCAAGAACAGCGGCAAGTTTTCCAACACAACTCTCTTTTGCAATGGACTTAACTATAGAAGCAAGTACAGCAAATCCTTCAGCGCTCATTTTCATGCCTGCAAGACCATCGCTTGCAGAGGCATCAAATCCTGCCGAAATAAGCACGATGTCTGGAGAGAATTCAAGCGCAGCAGGAAGCAGTATTTCCTCAAACGCTGCGACAAAACCTGCATCATCTGTTCCGGCTGGTAGTGGAACATTGATGTTATAACCCATTCCTTCAGCTTTCCCGACCTCATCAAGCCATCCTGTCCCCGGATAATGCGGATACTGATGGGTGGAGAAATACAAAACCGACGGATCATCATAGAACGCCTCCTGCGTCCCATTCCCGTGATGCACGTCCCAATCCACTATCAGGACGCGCTTTAAGCCTTTTTTCTGAGCATGCCGCGCCGCGATAGCGATGTTGTTAAAAAGACAGAATCCCATACTCCGAACTGGTGTTGCATGATGCCCCGGAGGCCGCACGAGCGCGAAAGAATTCTCGACATTATCAAGCACAGCATCCACTGCTGTTATGGCGCCACCTGCAGCCAGTGTTGCAACATTATACGATTCCGTGGAAAGGATCGTGTCAGGGTCAAGCTGCAGCTTTATTTCTGAGCAGCGCCTTACCTTTTCGATATGATCGCGATGATGTATATACTGCAGTTCATTCAACTCTGCACGTCTGGGTTTTATCAAATCAAGCCTTTCAAGCATCCCTATTTTTTTTAGATATGAAACAGTCGAGATCAGCCGCTCTTTATTCTCAGGATGCAGACCAGTGTCGTGTTTCAGGTAATCCGAATGATATATTATTCCAGTCCTGTTCTTTTGTGATGGCAAGGTGTAAAAAAAAATAAAAAATAGATTTATTTAAGCGAGTTTTTTTCCTGCGTTAGGTCCGTATGTAGCATCGTATATCTCTTTGACATGGAACACGACCGCTGCTTTTCCAGGGAGTTTCTTTGAGTCCGCCATCTCTTTCGCGCTTGTGTATTTATCACCCTTATTTTCGATATCCACAGTCCCTTTTAACTGATATGACTTCTTGGCATCGCTATCGTAAACTACAAGAGCCATATTCGGATTCACTTCAAGGTTTTTTCTTGTCTTGTTAAAGAAGTTATCCACGATCAATAAGGTCTCATCATCCAGAATCTTCCACATTGTAACGAATATGACATTTGGCTTTCCGGTCTTGTCTGCTGTGGCTATGGGTAGGGGTTTTTGCTTTGCGACAATATCCTTTATTTCAGGAGGCATTTTCACCATAATTTATCACCTTTTTTCATTTAGTATGCTTTGGGTATAAATGTTTTGATATCATATCTCAATACAGTTATTGATCTGCTCTAGCGCCCTTGCATATACTCCCATTTTATTCAGATACGCCGCGAGTTTGACCGGACGGTGACCGCCGGGATGGTACACGATCACAGCCTGGGGCGCGCACTGCTCCACCATACTGATAAGCCCATTCACGTCCATGTGGTCGCTGATGCTTATCGTGGGGACTTTATAGTCGCGCCTGCATGTCAGGAGAAATTTTTTTGTTGCCTGGATGGCAGGCAATTTGGCAAGTGCCGCAATGCGTATCCCGCAATCGCCATCAAGACCACAAAGCTGCCCCGCGTTATCCATCAACCCTTCTGTAAGCGCAAGCGATGCAGGGTCCATTCCTATCATTCCAGAATAACCCGATTCACGAAGTAGACGTACAGCCCGCTGGGCTTTCCCGAACGCATAAGCGCCCAGGGCAATGTCATCATGCTCTTTTACCGCTTCCCTGAATGCGCTGATATCGTCCTGGAAATGGCAGTTGGGGTCGTCATAGTCGCCATAGTTCGCTTCAGTCACAAGTAGATCGCACTCAGGCAGGTCTTTTGCATCCTTCACATCACCGGTTACAAGAATTCTTGTCCCGACCTCGTTCTCCCAGAAAAAAGCTGTGGAACCGATGGTATGGTGGGTGGGATAGGTGTTAACTTGCACTCCGGCAATGTCAATGGTATCCCCGACCTTAAATGTCCTCCCCGCATATTTCTTACCATAAAGGATCTCAAGGGCACGCGCCGTCTCCTTGGAGCACACCGCTCTTTCCGAGTGCATGACTGATTTCCCGTTGTGGTCTGAATGGGCATGGGTTATAAGGTATGAGTCAGGAATCAGGCTCGAACTTGTAGTATCTATAGCAAACGTGAGATTTTTTTCAGCGTTAAAAGTCAGCGATATATGGGGTTTGAAGCCTTTACCTGTCCTGTATCTCACAGGCAGAACGCCCAGATCATATAAAGGTTTCAATCAAACCTCTTATTTTAAAGCAGCGTTTATATCGGCTTCCAGCACTTTTGCCTGGGTCACGCCAGTGTACCGCTTGAACACAGCGCCGTCCTTTTCAAGGATGAGAGTTGGTACGGCATGAATTGTGAACTTAGAAGCAAGTTCAAAGTTAGTATCTACATCGACCTTCTTGATCTCTATCTTATCACCGAATTTCTTCTTGATCTCTTCATTAATGGGGTCCTGCATCTTGCATGGACCACACCAATCTGCATAAAAATCCATCAATACGACTTTACTCATTTCTTTTCTCTCCTCTTGCAACAGATACTGCATGTCTTGCATTTTTCTTCCACGAGTTTAATTTTTTCTTTTT
>JBGOYM010000155.1:0-5328 GCA_041479675.1 Candidatus Methanoperedens sp. | reverse complement strand
GATCGCATTCAAGAATTGATACAGTCATGAGAAACCCATAAGAAATTAGAAAAAATACTGGTCAAATTGAGAAGAAAACGCTTGAATTTCCTCAAATATACTAAATCCAAGCTCGATTTAATAAACCTCTTGAATGTCCGTAATAAAGAAATAGTACGATTACTTATAATCCAGACTATACATCCCGAACACTTTTTTCAGATAGTACCCGGTATAAGACCCTTCTGTCCTTGCCACCTTTTCGGGCGTCCCTTCAGCAACTATCCTCCCGCCGTTATCCCCACCTTCAGGACCCAGGTCTATAATGTGGTCAGCCACCTTGATGACATCCAGGTTGTGCTCAATGACCACGACACTGTTCCCCGCATCCACGAGCAGGGAGAGCATATCCAGAAGTTTCTGTATGTCGGCAAAATGCAGACCGGTTGTGGGTTCATCAAGGATATAGAGAGTCTTTCCCGTGCTTCTTTTACTGAGTTCTGTGGAGAGTTTGATGCGCTGCGCCTCGCCTCCTGAAAGAGTAGTCGCTGGCTGCCCGAGCCTGATGTATCCGAGACCCACGTCAAAGAGGGTCTTAAGCTGCCGCTTTATCACGGGGATATTCTCAAAGAATGAAAGCCCCTCCTCCACGGTCATATCAAGGACTTGCGCTATGTTCTTTCCTTTATATGTGATTTCAAGGGTCTCGCTGTTGAATCTCTTCCCGTGGCACACCTCGCAAGGTACATAAACGTCGGGCAAAAAATGCATCTCGATCGTGATGATCCCGTCGCCTTTGCAGGCTTCACACCGTCCTCCCTTCACGTTGAAGCTGAACCGCCCTGGCATATAGCCCCGCGCCTTGGAAGAAGGGAGCTTCGCGAAAAGGTCACGTATCGGAGTAAAAAGCCCGGTATATGTGGCAGGATTTGAGCGTGGCGTCCTGCCTATGGGGGATTGGTCGATTATTATAATCTTATCGATATTCTCAAGCCCAATTATTCCCCTGTGCGCTCCTGGTTTATCTTTTGCATGGTAGAACCTCCGCGCAAGCGCCTTATAAAGTATCTCGTTTACAAGAGTGCTCTTTCCCGATCCTGAAACACCTGTGACGCATGTCATCACGCCAAGGGGGATATTGACATCTATCTGCTTCAGGTTGTTCTCGCCTGCTCCCACAATCGTTATTTTGCCTTTCGGATTTCTTCGTTTTGGCGGTATGGCTATCACTTTTTTATGGCTCAGGTACTTCCCGGTAAGTGAATTTTCACAATTAATGACATCCTCCTGGCTTCCTGTGACAACCACCTCGCCTCCGTGCACACCAGCACCCGGTCCCATATCAACGATAAAATCGGCACTGCGTATCATCTCTTCATCGTGTTCAACCACTATCACCGTGTTACCCAGGTCGCGAAGCTGGGTGAGCATGTTTATAAGCCTGCCGTTATCCCGCTGGTGGAGACCTATGCTGGGCTCATCCAGGATATACAGCACACCGACAAGGCTTGAACCAATTTGCGTGGCAAGCCTTATTCTCTGGCTCTCACCGCCTGAAAGGGTGCCGGCAGCCCTGTCAAGCGTGAGGTAATCCAGCCCCACGTCCATCAGGAACCCCAGCCGAGCCCGCAGTTCCTTCATAATGGGTTTTGAGATTATCACCTCTTTTTCAGAAAACGCAATGCTTTCCAGGAACTCAAGCGCTTTCTTCACTGACATGCGGGTAATGGCTATAATGGATTTCCCGGCCACAGTTACCGCAAGACTGGAAGGTTTCAGCCTCTCACCATTACATACAGTGCACGGTTTTATGCTCATGTACTGCTGTATCCTTTCCCGCGCCTCCTCTGACTGCGATTCCCGGTATTTCCGGGCAAGATGCGGTATTACTCCTTCAAAAACGCTCCTGTGTTCCCAAAGCCCGTCCCTTACTCGCGGAACATACCTGAAAAGCACTTCTTCGATGCTTCCATGCAGCAACACCTCTACATGTTCTGGTTTCAGTTCTGAGAATGGAGTGTCAAGCGAGAAACCATAGTGTTTTGCCACGGACTGGAGCATCTGGAAATAATACCCGTACTCATATCCCCATGGCTCGATTGCGCCCTTGCCAAGGGATATACTCTTATCTGGTATGATGAGGTCAGGGTCGAATTCCATGGTGCTACCGAGCCCCTGGCAAGCCGGACACGCGCCCCGCGGGCTGTTGAACGAGAACATATTTGGCTCAAGCGGTTCAAAACTGATACCGCATTTCGCACATGCTGCATGTTCACTGAAAAGAAGCTCTTTGTCCCCAATTACCTCCACGACGACAATACCGTTCCCCACCTTCAGTGCAGTAGCTATTGAATCAGCAAGCCTCTCCTCTATCCCTGATTTTACTGCAATACGGTCGATAACAACATCGATATCGTGCTTCTGCTGTTTGTTAAGGCTTATTTCTTCAGACAGCTCATGCATTTTCCCGTCCACCCTGAAGCGGGCGAATCCAGAAGCAGCGAGCTCTTCAAATATCAGCTTGTACTCGCCTTTCCTCTGTCTTGCGATTGGAGCAAGCACATGGAGCTTTGCGCCTTCAGAAAGCGACATAAGCCTTCTCACTATCTGCTCCACTGTCTGAGGGCTGATCTGACTTTTGCAGTTGGGGCAGTGCTGTTTTCCAATCCTTGCATACAGCAGGCGCAGATAGTCATATATCTCTGTGACAGTACCTACTGTTGAACGGGGGTTCTTGCTTGTGGATTTCTGTTCGATGGAGATGGCGGGGGATAAACCTTCGATATATTCCACATCTGGCTTATCCATCTGCCCCAGGAACTGGCGGGCGTATGCTGACAGGGACTCGACATACCGCCTCTGTCCTTCTGCATACAGGGTATCAAAAGCAAGCGATGATTTCCCTGAACCTGAAAGCCCTGTGATCACTATCAATTTATTCCGCGGAAGCTCGAGGTCTATGTTCTTGAGGTTATGGACGCGGGCGCCCTTAATGATGATCTTATCTGTTGACATACCTTCCTCACTCGCCCCTCGATATCCCGCGTTTCACCTTGAGTAGCAGCTTTTCAGGCACGCATTCAATGAGTTCAGGAGCAAGATATACTGCGCGCATCCATGCCTGGGCGGATTTCTCAAAACTACCAAGCTCATAATACGCGCCCCCCATCCCGAAATAAGCCTCCGGGAGTTCTGGATCAAGCCTTAGAACTTCGCTGAATTCCCGAAGCGCATCCTCATGCCTGCCCTGCCTGGCATAAAGCGTTCCAAGGTTGCTTCGGGCAGGAATATATTCTGGATCAAGTTTTACTGCCTCCTGAAATGCTATGATCGCCTCAGGAAATTTTTCCTGTTCTTGGTACAAATTACCAAGATTATAATATACAAGCGTGCTTCCGGGATTGATCGATAGCGCTGCATTAAATTCTGAGAGCGCCTCCTCATACCTGCCGGATGATGCATAGATGCTACCCAGGTTGCAGTGAGCTTCCAGATATCCAGGTCTAAAACTTATCGCCTCCCTGAGCTTTTCGATGGCTTCATCCACAAGCCCCATCCTGTGATATGAGACCGCGAGATTATTAAAAACTTCAACATATTCTGGATACAGCCTGAGTGCCCCGTTAAATTCAGAAATCGCCTCCTTGTGCATTCCTGCCTTATCGTATGCGATGCCGATGTTGTTATGTATATTGTGGGAGAGACCAATGCCTGAAGCGGCATGGAAATATGAATAATACTGAGCTATGTGCTTTGATGTTTCGTCATCAGATGCTGGAGCCTTGAGAATATAGTAATTTTCTTCCATTTCATACTGCTTTGCATCTATCTCAAGTATGGAATCAATGCTGAAATCCACGAATATCATAGTATCTGGAGTGAAATGATCTATTAAAATAAAGACATGCTCTCCTGAACTTGCAGCTTTAACTTCACCTATTATCCGGTATATCATAATATAACCAAGCTGTGTGATGGCTGCGCAGGATGCAAGGAATTCCTGTTCTTTTTTTATTTCTTCAGTGGATAGGCTTGATTCTTCAATGATTGAAAATATATCTTCATTCTTATTGTTCAACCCGTTCACGATCAATTTTATAAGTACTGTGGGGTAGTCCGGGCGGTAGATACCTTTATTTTCCAGGCGTTTCATCAGTTCATTCATTATGGTGATAAGTCCTGCTGCATCTTTTACATCTATTGCATCATGCGCCTTCTTTTCAAGCTCATCAAACCCGATATCTTTTAAGAGATTATCAAGTTCACATATTATATTCTGTAAGCTCGTCTCATGATAGCCAATTCGTAAGAGCAATTCGTGCATATCCGTGCAAGGGTTTTCGTGAGCCATTTCTGTCTGGAAATTATGACCTGAATATTTTGAGCAATATGAATGTAAATGCGCTTATGGATATTATACCAAATACTACTGCAGCGATAATAATCTCGGATTTGTCAGATGGATCCATGAGTGGCTCTTATGCTTGCAAGTATAATAATCCATATACCTTTATCCTTTATAACCCTTCAACATGGATTTTAACCCCTCACGGATCTCAACAGGTATGAATGCGACCTTGAATTGTCTATCACCGAATGCCATTTTTCCAACAATTATCAGTCCTTTCTGCCTCAGCATGCCAATTGTGGATAAGGGTTTTTCCTCCTTCCAGAAGAAATCCATATCATCATCGTATCCTTTAAGCTGACCATATTTCACAACACCGCCCTGTTTGATACAAAAAGCCAGTGCTTCCCTGGATTTTTCTGGTAATTTTAAGACGATCTGGGGCAGGTCATTTACAATTTTATTCTCAATCCTCTGGATTTTTTCCTTTTTAAGTCTCTCTTTCAAGCCATAATGCTCACACATCCAGTCTATCCAGTGATGCGGATATTTATTCAGGATTGACTGTAGAGAGGAACTTCTGCGTAATGAAATACTTTCAACCCTCTTAAGTTCGCTATTTTCATAGGCGCCAATAAAAATATCTGGATCCAATATCAGTGGCGAAATCGAAACCAGAAAGACGCCTGCAAAACGGTAATGATCGCCAAATGGATGGATCCTGCCAGTTATCACTCCATTTGGAACTACATGGCTTGCACTGCCTAATTTTACGTTATAGACAACGCCGCTATTCATATCCTTGACCTTGAAAAACAAATCCTTTTTTGAAATAACGAGGAATTTTGAGCGGATAATGTTTTTCATTTTCAGGACTTTCTCTTTCATTTCAGGACTCAACTCAGTGGTGTTTTCCACAAATTCCTCTGCTATTGTCTTGCCAGTTTGGGGAAGTACTTTTTCAAAAAAAAGCCATGCAAGAAAATTGTTTAGCCATTGCT
>JBGOYM010000154.1:0-5338 GCA_041479675.1 Candidatus Methanoperedens sp. | reverse complement strand
ATCACCTGAAGAGTTGGTAATGGATTTGATCAAAATTTTTAAGGCAGGTTATGTTTCTAAAGGGCTTATCAGAGACCTGATAGATGCGTCAGAGCGCGGGATAAGCGAATACAGGAGGATTATCGACAAGAAGATTAAAAACGATGCATTGATTCTGGATGAAAATGATTTGCGCCGCAAAGGAATTCAGATCCCCGACAGGTCTCTTATTTCAGGACAACTGGAAGACTTATTAAAAAGAAGCTCTTTAATGGAACCGTCAAATTTGCAGTCATCACTCAATCGACTGTTTAATGAAATAAAGTAATGGAGGAATATCTTAAGATAGAATTTATAAATGTATAAATCGTGAATACCTTGTTTTGAGGATGGGGTACGATGCTGGCTTTCTTGCTCTTATAAGCGATGCCATAAATTTTCGATAATATGAGAATCGATCAGAAAACCGATATCGGATATCTGCTTCGGAGAGCGAGTTTCCGATGATATGAGGATGCAATCCTTTAGATTGTGGAAATATTAGTTTGATTATATCAGAATCGGAGAGCGAGTTTCCGATGATATGAGGATGCAACAAAAATCATTCTCTGCGTACAGTTTACCCACAAGATTGAAGAGCAAGGGTCCGATGATATGAGGATGCAACATTATCAAACTGTTTTTCATAAACTCTCGTAAAAAATTGAAGAGCAAGGGTCCGATGATATGAGGATGCAACTGTAAAATATAGCCGCCTCTTTTGTCCTGGATTTATCGGAGAGCGAGTTTCCGATGATATGAGGAAGCAATATTGTTTCATACAAATGACCCAAATCTGCTTTATTATATTGAAGAGCAAGGATCCGATGATATGAGGATGCAACGATATCGGATTTGTCTTTTGAAACATCTATGGCGTCTCAATGACGATAAATTTGAAAGATTTATTATTGATAAAGACAATTGACTCAAAGTTCTCGTTCGATTGGATATTTTTCAAATAAAATTAGAAAGGAGTTAAAACAATGTTAAATGAAGACTTATGGATATTAGAACTGAAAGCAACAGCAGTGTCACCGCTCTATACAGGTGAGAATAAAATAGACAGCCAGAAAAGAAGAAAGCAGGGAAATCTGCTGCCGACAAGGATGTCGGGGGATGGATTTGCATCGATCAGTATCTTCGGAGCAATTCGTGGGTATGCAGAGAAGATCTATAAAGACGCCGGGACATGCGATACCGGAAAAGACACTAAAGGCTGCGGGAGATGTCTAACATGTGATATGTTCGGAAATCTGGGACGAAAAGGAAGAGTATCCTTTGAAGATTTAAAATCTGTCAGACCCTTTGATAAAGTAGTTGAAAGAACAGTACATCCGCATATTGACAGGGAAACAGGTACGATATCTTCTGGAAAAGGTGCGTCAATCGAGCTTGAAGAGATCGTGGAAGGAACCGAACTGACAGGCAGGATCATTATCAAGAACCCCACTGAAAAAGATATAGAAGTCCTGAACGCTGCTCTTGCGGCAGCTGAAGATAATGGAATCGGTGGATGGACACGGCGCGGGAAAGGGCGCGTTAAGTTTGAAGTAACGGCAAAAAAGGTTAAATGGGCAAACTACAAAGAACAAGGGGCAGCGGAAGCCAAGAAGCTGGTGAGCATGAAATGAAGCCTCTGGCTTTTAAAATACAGGGAGAACTTGAAAACCAGTCAGAGCTGCATATAGCCACAAATAATACCTATACCGAAAGGGGATCCCAGATAAAAGAAAGCGATATGTATCCATTGGGACAGAATCTAAGAGGTGCATTCGGATACCTTTTTCTTGAAATGAAAAGCAAAATCGCAGACACTCTTAAGAATGGACATCCTGTTATCTATTTCAAGGACGCCCTGATTAAACATCATGACGGCACTTTTATTCCTGTCGTTAAATTGGATAAAGGCATAAGACAGGTGGTTTACGAATGCAGTGAATGCCTGCATATTGATAAATATCCCGCAATTAGACAGCCAATGGCTGGAATATCGCTTGGCAGTGGAGGAACTGTCAAGAATATGTACATGACCGATGTTGTCTCAGGCAAAAACAGGTTCAGGTTCGAAGCGATCTTCAACATGAAGGCAAAAAACGTCGAAGAGGAAACGCTCAACGAAGAATACCTGGCAGAATTTATCTGCGCCCTGAAATATGTTGAGGATAATGGTTTGTATCTCGGCAGGCGGAACTCAAAGGGATTGGGTAAGGTACTCCTCAAGAAATTAAAAATCCTGCCCATTACGATGGATGATATCAAAAAGAGAGCAAAGATCATTTCCCAGATAGTAAGGGATGAAGATGGAAAAATGTGGATTCATCTTTTCTCTGATACCATCAGCAGCTTCCCGCTATCAGGAGAGGATATTGTAAGAGATGCAAAAAACGCGGCAAAGTTCTTTGATCCTGATTTTGCGCAGTATAAAGATCCTAAGATAATACATATTGAAAAACCAGTCGAACTTCCTGTCAATTTAAGTTTTCTTGACCTGAAAATAAAAACAGGAAAACCCAGATTCGAAGCGCCAAAGAGTGTTATTTCAAGAGGCACACGATTTAGATACCAGGTGACTGATGCTGTTCCGGAATTCTTTAATGCGCTTGCAATGGCAGAGATTTTAAGAGGTATAGGCGATCGTACAAGTTTTGGAAAGGGGGAGTTTGTGGTAAGTTAAGTGATGGGATTAATGAATACCCCGTTCTGAGGATAAGGTACGATGCTGGCTTTCCTGATTGTGCAAGGCTGTTTCATGACACGTTCCTGATGATATGAGGGTGCGACGCAACGGTTGAATTAATTTTTTCCAGATATTTCATGTTTCAGGACACATTCCTGATGATATGAGGGGAGAACTCAAGTACGCTCTGAATATGGGATTTATCTTCATTAAAATTCGCGCGCAATAATTTTGATACACAGATGGAAAAGAGAAGGTTGCAGAAAAATGTCTGGAGCACTACTGGAGAAAATCAGGAAGATTCTTGAGTAAAAAAGGCGATGTAGGGATGCCCTTCCTGGAGAGCTCATGTCCTACTTCGTGAATTTGATTTGAAGCTGCACCGCTGTGATCGGCTTTTCAATAGGTCTGCTCCGCTGTCTTTGGGTCGTCCCAGTTGCCTGTGAACCAGAGCCCGCCGTTCATGTTCCAGGGCAAAATAATTATATTAAATTTTATCCATAAATATCCGGCGCTCCGATAGGAATACAGGGCGACCTTCGAGCATCATAACCTCAATTGAGAAGAAAAAAAAAACTCCGCCGCCCCAGGCGCTGCGGCGATCCAGTTGGAAACAGGTGCCCGCTGCTCTGTGTTCATCGGGCGCATCGTTGGCTAGTGGACTACCAGGTTCCCGCCGCCCAGGGTCTGCTCCACTGTCCTGACACCATCCCATTTGCTTGCGAACCAGAGCCCGCCGTTCTTGTCCCAGACCGTGATGGCGATGGAGTCAGCGCGACACCAGGAAAGTATGTCCATTCATCATTGGTAAAGAGAAGAATCATGACATAGAACACAGATTGCACGGATCATACGGATGCGCACGGATCCGTGAAGATCTGTCTGATCCGTGTCATCCGTGTGCGATTCAAACTAAACCGCAAAAACGCTTCTGATATTAGAATAACTAAATCTTTATAATTCCACTGTCCCGGCGCCTCTGCAATCCCCATGCAACCACCATGCTCGAAAGGAGCAAAGAAAACGATAACAACGAACTCAAAACTAACTCAAAACGAACTTCGGTCAGGTTTCAGTTCGTGGAGTTCGGTGTTAATTATCCATCCGCCGCCAGATATTTATCGCAATATCACTATAAATATCCGGCGCGCGACAAGAAAACAGGGAAACCATAGGAAATCATAAACTCAATTTAGAAAAAAGAAAAAAAAACGCATGCTCAAATGTAAATATGAAGTCTGAAAAAAAAAAGGCGGGCGCCGCTGGATGAGCAGCGCCCCGGTGCCGGTGTTAGTATATACCTACTTTGCCTGGATTACGATGCTGCCGCCTCCGATGACCGTTGTTGGGTCAAGCTCGGCGGTATCCAATGCATCCATCAGGTTGTCATAGACGATGCTGCTGGTTGCCCTGTCCCATATCTTGATACGGAACACATGTTCTTTCCGTCACCGTTCTTGAGGTGCCTTCTATAACGGTGAGCATGAAGCCATAGTCTTCTGCGCCGTTGATCTTTCCGACGCCCTTGTACTGCGCCCGCTTTCGGAGACCACGAGCCACTCGTATGAGCTGCTGTGGAAGTTCAGGTTACCGCCATCCTTGCTCCAGACTGTGATGGCGATGGAGCCAGAAATATCATGCCCTGGAAAAGGTAATATACATTTGAATATATAACATCTTAAAGGTGAAATTAATGGAAGTTGTAATCCGAAAAGGTGGACTAATTGAGCTTCCTGAAATAATATTGAATCAATTAGGATTAACCGTTGGAAAAAAGGTATCTTTAAGTATTAAGGAGCATGAACTTTTGATAAGACCGATTGAGAATGTGACATCAAAAATTACAGATTCTTTGAAGATTGATAATGTGAAGTTGATCGAAGAAATTGTAGAAACCGAGGATTGGCTTTGAGAAATTCTCTGGATACAGTACTACTTGATTCCAAGATATTTGTAGATGCAAATATATTTTTGTATGCTATTTTGGGGCACCCGTCATTAAAACCCGGATGTCAGAAATTTCTTGTGAATATAGAAAATGGTCTATATAGGGCTACGACTTCTTCTCTGGTATTTAACGAAGTACTGCACAAACTAATGCTAACTGAGGCTGTTAGAACGTATGGATTGGGTTCTGAGCGGGACGCTCTGAAATTGATCAAAGAAAAACCAGAACTAATTTCAAATATGTCTCTGGTCTGGAAGAATTATTCTGAGTTAAAGAAATACCCCATTACAATTTTCAGTATTGATGAAGAAGCTCTAAATATGGCGGTTCTGCTCTCAAGAAAATATGGTCTTCTCATATCGGACGCAGTACATGCTTCGATCATGAAGATAAATGCTGTTGATAATATTGCTACCAACGACAGCGATTTTGAACGTATCGAAGGTATTAGTGTCTGGAAACCGTGAACATTTCCGTCATGATTTTTTACAACCCTTATAAGTGAATTACCGCCGCCTAAAGGCCGGCGGCATCCCGTTGCATCGGATTCCTATAGAAAAAACGCATAAAGAGTCCTCTGTTCATGTTTTTGTTCCGCTTGTTTCAATTTGTTTTGTAAGAATTCTATGTAGGGATCCTCTGTTGTTGCTCTATTAGTTTTAATTTTTCCTGTTGAATAATATTTTTCTCTT
>JBGOYM010000153.1:0-5356 GCA_041479675.1 Candidatus Methanoperedens sp. | reverse complement strand
TCCACATTAATACCCATCTCCTCAACAGCAGCCATTCCGTTTACTCCTGCATACGCTACAACACCAACCCTGCCTGCGTCCACGGTGGCATTAAGCACAGGTTTCCCTGGTTTTCCTATCTCTGCCACGCCTCCAATTCTTAGATCCATGATAGCCTCAAGCACCTTTTCCGCTTCGTGTACCGCCGACTCTGGTATCTCCCTCAGGTTGGCAAGGAGCACACCATTTCCCGTGTTCACTGCATCAAGCACCCGCGTCATCTTCCGCGATATGAATATCTTCATAGGGTCTATGGTAGTCCCTGAATAAACGATAAGTTCCTCAAAGCCCACGGGCTTTCTGCCTTTCACTTCCAGTATCCCTCCATATCTTGTACTCACCGGGATTCCTCTTTTCATCAGTATCCCGTCAATTGTTATGCTGCACATCGTTGCGATACCGACTTTGCCAGGCTGTATCTTGATATCAGAAGTTACCGTGCCCTCTTCAATTATTTTGATGTACGGGCTGATGGAAAAACCATTGTTGACTACCTCACTAAGTATCTCCATTGTCCTGTCAAAATCATTTTTATCTATGATTGAGGTATTTGTTATTACCCTCCCCTGCCCTGTTTTCAGGTCAAACGTAGTGTCGTAGATGAGTTTCTCTATCTTCGTTATAATAAAACCCAGCCTGTCGCCAACGAGCGCATTGTTGAGTTCATTGATCCCGCGCTCAGTAATAACACGTCCATCATAACCCTGTCTGCTGGTCAGACCGCGCTCATCCAGTATCCGCAGGTGGTAGCGGACACCCCGTTCTCCTATGGGGTATCCTCGTTCGTTCATCCTGTCGGCAATGAGCCGCGCGCCTATAGGCTCGTGGTTCTCATGGAGTATCCTGAGTATCTCTATGAGCTTTCTCTGCACCATCGAGTCGATAGTCGTTGTTGTCATTTCACCTTTTTTCAGATTATGTTAAGGTAGCGGTTTATTTCCCAGTCATGTACGCTTATCCTGTATGCGTCCCATTCAGCCCGTCCGAGCCTCATGAAGTCCGCACATACATGTTCCCCGAGCGCATCCCGTATGATGCTATCGGTCTCAAGATTATCCAGAGCTTCTTTCAGGCTTCCTGGAAGTGATTCTATTCCATGTTCCTTCCGTTCCTCATCGCTCAGGTGGAAAAGGTTGAGCGTGGTGGGTTCGCCCGGATCTATCTGGTTCTCAACGCCATCAAGTCCCGCCATCAGGATGACTGCGAAGGACAGGTACGGATTGCATGACGGGTCAGGGCTTCGCAGTTCGACGCGCGTGCTCATACCCCTTGCAGCGGGGATGCGTATCATCGATGAGCGGTTCGCGCCCGACCATGCGATATATACCGGGGCTTCATATCCCGGGACTATTCTCTTATATGAGTTAACGATCGGATTTGTGACAGCAGTGAGGGATTTTACATGTTTCTTCAATCCGCCCACGAAATATCTTAATATATCGCTGACTTCCATATCCTTTGATTCATCGTAGAAAGCATTCTTTCCATTCTTGAATAGTGAAATATTCGTATGCATACCTGAACCATTTATCCCAAAGATGGGTTTTGGCATGAAGGAGGCATGCAGGTTATTCATCCGTGCGATAGTTTTTGTGACGAACTTGAATGTGATGACATTATCCGCAGTTGTCAATGCATCGGCATATTTGAAATCTATCTCATGTTGGCCATTTGAAACTTCATGGTGGGATGCCTCTATGTTGAAACCCATGTTCTCAAGCGCCACAACGATGTTCTGGCGGATATCTTCAGCAAGGTCAACCGGTGGGAAATCAAAATAGCCTCCGAAGTCATGCGGTATGCTGGTGGCCTGGTCGTCGTTTCTCTTGAAGAAAAAAAATTCAAGCTCAGGACCTGTGTTCATGACAAAACCGCGTTTTGCCGCTTCCTGAAGGGCTCTCTTTAAAACGTAGCGCGGGTCGCCTTCGAACGGTTTACCGTTGGGTTTGTAGACGTCGCAGATAAGCCTTGCCACCTTTCCTCCGTTCACGTCCCAGGGCAGGATCTGGTATGTATTGATGTCGGGTTTCAGCAGCATGTCCGACTCTTCTATCCTGACAAACCCCTCGATAGAAGAACCGTCAAAGGCAATACCGGATTTCAGGGCTTTCTCAGCCTGGGAAACAGGTATTCCCACATTCTTGACCATCCCCCCTATATCAACGAATTGAAGTCTTAAAAACCGTACCTGGTTTTCCTCCATTGATCTTAATACGTCTTCGTTTGTCTTGATCATATTTTAGTCTCTCTGTTTTTAACTTAAATTACTATCTGTGCTAATAAATCATTCGGGAATACATGCAAATAAAAACTGCATTATCCTATTCTCCTGTGAAGTTTCGGCTCGACTACCCTTTTTAAATTATTTATACAGGCCCAACCTGAGAGATAATTCATCACGGGTTTTTTGGAGTTCTGCCTTTAAAACATTAACTTCCATGTTCAATTGCTCGATTATCTTAAGGAGTATTCGGAATGCTTCTGCTTCCTTCTTGTCTGAAATATCATCTGGACTGATTTTTAGTGATTCTAAAATTTTTGATTTACCATCTAATTTGGAGAGGATATGTTCCACCGCAATTGCCAAAAGATTAAATAATCCGATGCAATGAATAGGGTTCATGGCTCAAACGATTTCAGAAAAAATATTCTCAAAAGCATCGGGCAAGAAAGTAAAAGCAGGAGACTTTGTCCTTGCTGATATAGACTGCGCCATGACCCATGATATCACAGGACCTCTTGCAGTAGAGGGGTTCAGGGAGATCGTGAAAGACAAGTCAGGAAAGAAAGTTTGGGATCCGAAAAAAATTGTAATACTTTTTGACCATCAGGTGCCGGCAGATTCACTTGCTGCAGCCGCTAACCACATTATGCTTCGCGGGTTTGCAAAAGAGCAGGGCATCCTGAATTACGATGTTTTTGAGGGAGTATGCCACCAGGTGATGCCTGAAAAGGGGCATGTAAGACCTGGCGACCTTATCGTGGGTTCAGACTCACACACATGCGCTTATGGAGCACTTGGAGCATTCTCAACAGGAATAGGCAGCACTGACATGGCTTTCGTGTTCGCCACTGGAAAGCTCTGGTTCCGCGTGCCTGAGACCATGAGATTTGAGGTGAACGGGAAGCTCCCGAGGCGAGTACACTCAAAGGATGTTATACTTCATCTTATTGGAGACGTAGGGGTTGAAGGAGCCAGGTATAAGACAGCAGAATTCTGCGGCACAACAGTTAGAGATATGGATATCCCGGACAGGATGACCATGAGCAACATGGCTATCGAGATGGGAGGAAAAGCAGGTATTGTTGAGGCTGACCGCGTCACAGAAAAATATCTCAGGGAGAGGATACCTTATTTCAAGCTTGACAGTAAATGGAAGAGCGACAGTGACACTGTATTTTCTGAAACCAGAGAGTATGATGTCAGCGACCTTTCTCCGCAGGTGGCATGCCCGCATAATGTTGATAACGTAAAATCTGTGGAAGAAGTGGAAGGGATAAAGATAGACCAGGTTTTCGTGGGCTCGTGTACAAACGGAAGATTTGAGGATATTGAGATAGTGGCAAAAATAATGAACGGCGAAAAGGTAGCAAAGGGCGTGCGCCTGCTTATCATACCGGCCTCACATACTGAATACATGAAGACGCTCAGGGCTGGATACGTGGAGCAGTTCATGGAAGCAGGCGCCATCGTTGAATCCCCGTGCTGCGGACCGTGCATGGGAGGCTCGTTTGGATTACTGGGCAAGGGAGAAGTGGGTCTGTCCACGTCCAACAGGAATTTCAAAGGCAGGCAGGGAAGCCCGGATGCTTTCGTGTATCTTTCCTCTCCTGCGACCGCGGCAGCAAGCGCGCTTTACGGGGAAATAAAAGATCCAAGAAAGGTTTAAACATTATTGAGTTAAGCATGACCACAAAAGGCGCAAGTAAAGTAATGGAATGTTTCGGAGTAAAACGCGGGGAAAGCGTGCTCATCGTAGTTGATACTTCAACTCCAGCCTCAATATCAAAGAGCCTTTTCGAAGCAGCCAGAGACATCGGCTGCGAAGTGATGATCCTGACCATGCTGCCAAGGTCGCGCCATGGGGAAGAACTGCCGCCTGCTGTTGCAGAAGCCATGATGAAAGCTGATGTTGTGATAGCCCCGACTACGATGTCACTCACGCACACTCAGGCAAGGATCAACGCATGCAAAGCCGGGGCGCGCATAGCTTCCATGCCCGGGATCACTGAGAGTATGATGAGTTCAGGGGGCATAACCGCAGACTGCAGGAAACTCAATGATAGAGCACTTATGTGGAACAGGCGGCTTACGAACATCAGAGAGGTTAGAGTGATCTCAGATATTGGAACTGATATCACATTTGACCTTGAGGGCTGCACATGGATGATGGGCACAGGGATGTGCCATGAAATGGGAAGCAGCAGCAACCTCCCCGCGGGAGAGATGTATATTGCTCCCAAGGATGCGAACGGTGTTTTTGTGGTGGACGGCTCCCTGAGCGGCTTTGGTCTCCTTGATTCACCTATCAGGATTACTGTCAGGAACAGGTATGTTACTTCGATCAAAGGAGAACATGCAGATAAGCTTGAAGCCATGCTTGGCAGGTTAGGGTATGCGGCGCGAAATATCGCAGAACTTGGCATAGGCATCAATCCAGAGGCAAAACTTATCGGAAATGTGCTCGAGGATGAAAAAGTGGGGGGCACTGTGCATATAGCCCTCGGGGATAACAGTTGTTTTGGCGGGGATATCATCGCCGGCATCCATCTTGACGGCATAATCAAAAAGCCAGTTCTTTTTTTAGATGGCGAAAAATTTATATTAAGTCATGATAATATTTAATAAGCATCACGGAAAGGATTTAAAATGTATCTAGAATTAACCAGTCCAGTTGATTGTCTGTGTGATTTCACTTACGATTTTTACTGGCAGCACAGAGGTAAAAGGCTCTCTCCCTCTGATATAATACCTCACCAGGAGGGGACTTCTCATACTTACGAGGACCTTGTCACTTATCTCAAAAGGGGTGAGGATGTACATATCAGAGGGAATGCAGGAAAGAGGCTTGGAAGCAGTCTCGGGGTTGACCTTAAGTTTTTCAAAGGAACCGGGGAATCGTTAAAAGTGGGATCTATCATCGTGGACGGGGATGTGGATACCAGAATGGGCATAAGTATGGTATCAGGTTCGATCTATGTCAGGGGGAAGGTGAAACAGCCTCCTGGTAATGTCATAGAGGTCGCATCTGACCGTGCAGGATACCGCAAGTATTGCTCAATTACGGGATTGATGCAGAACATATCCTATGAAACC
>JBGOYM010000152.1:0-5359 GCA_041479675.1 Candidatus Methanoperedens sp. | reverse complement strand
TGTTGAAGTTAAATCGCTATCTGTAAGCAGCTTTTTTTAGATGAAAAATGAATCGAAATAGATAAAAATCATGAGATTTTCATGAAATACGTCGATTGATACTGGTTTGAAAGAAAAAATTATTACTCAAAGATGGGTTGAGATAAAGATGCCAAAGACAGAAATTAAGAAGAAGACCCCAGTAAAGGTTGAGTAAATTTACGATAAAATTATGGTATAGAGTATATGCCCAGGTAGTGGAAAGGACACATTCCTGGTTGAATCGCTTCCGAAGACTGCTTATCAGATGGGAGAAAAAGCTTGAGAACTATACTGCAATGCTACATTTTGCATGTGCATGAATTACTTTCAGAGCGGATGAACTTTGCGGATAGGTTCTAAATGCGAACATGTGCGGCGGCGACAGGTATTGCGAGATGATCATCGAGCCCCGGAAAAATTTAGCCTTTTATATTTCCAATCGGTCTAAGCCCGACCACCTTCCTTGAGATTCCTGCCATCTCCATGGTATCCACAACCTCTGAAATATCCTTGTAGGCAAATCCCGCTTCCTCGGCAAGATCTGCCATGGAAACTGCTCTCACTATGATTCCCGCCCTCTCCATCTCTTTTTTAAGCTCAGCTCCAATAACCTTCTTCTTTGCTGCAGTCCTTGACATGGTTCGACCTGAGCCGTGCATTGTGGAGCCAAAAGTTTCCTTCATAGCCTTCTCGGTACCAATGAGAAGATACGAACCTGTCTCCATCGAACCTCCAACAATTACTGGCTGGCCTATTTTCCTGTATATTTCAGGTATCTCTTTCCTCCCGGGCCCAAAGCACCGGGTTGAACCCTTTCTGTGGACAAGGAGTTCTTTTTCTTCCCCATCAACCTCATGGGTCTCGATCTTGGCAACATTATGCGCCACATCATATATTATGTCCATTCCTAATTCTTCTGGCTCTCTACCAAAAACCTGGCTGAAGCCTTCCCTTACCCTGTGAACTATCACCTGTCGGTTTGCAAAAGCTGCGTTCGCTGCGCAGGCCATAGCCTTGTAGTAGTCCTGTCCCTCAGGTGAGTTAAATGGGGCACAGGCGAGCTCCCTGTCCCTGACTACCATCCCGTATTTCCTCATAGCAGTATCAAAGATCTTCAGGTAATCTGTTGCAACCTGGTGTCCGAAGCCCCGGGAGCCGCAGTGCACCATCACAAGGATCTGGTTCTCGAAAATTCCTAATGCTTTAGCCATATTTTTATCAAATATTTTCTCAGGCGTAGCAACCTGTATCTCAAGATAGTGGTTCCCTGAGCCAAGTGTGCCAAGCTGGGATATCCCCCGGCTTATGGCTTTCTCGCTTACCCTGGAAGGGTCAGCGCCTGGTATGCAGCCATATTCCTCTATCCTTTCCGTGTCGTGCTCCCAGCCGTAACCTTTCTCGATGCACCAGTTTACCCCTCGAATCATTACCTGCTTAAATTCTTCCACCGATAGCTTCACCAATCCTTTGCTTCCCACCCCTGCAGGCACGGTTTTGAATAGAATATCTATCAGTTCCCTTATTCTGGGTTTAACCTCGCTGACAGTCAAGTCTGTCCTGATAAGCCTCATACCGCAGTTGATATCAAAACCTATCCCGCCGGGAGATATGACACCATCCTCTCTGGAGAAGGCAGCCACTCCGCCTATTGGGAAGCCGTATCCCCAGTGACCGTCAGGCATACAGTACGAGAATTTTTGTATCCCTGGAAGGCATGCCACATTTGTAACCTGCTCGAATACACCTTTATCCATCTCGCCAAGAAGTTTTTCAGTTGCATATATCCTGGCTGGTACGAGCATCCCCTCCTTCTCGGTAGCAGGTATCTCCCAGATGTAATCAGATATCTTTTTATCTCCATGCTAACCTCTTATATATCCAGGATAATCCTGGCAGTCCAGTTTTCCTCTGTTTTCTTAACTTCGAACATATGATAGGTAACAGCCTTCACATCGGATCTGAGGATGTGTTTTTGTTGGTTGATATTCTCGCCTGAGACCCTGGCATTTAGCTCATAGGCATCATTTTTTTTGATGTTTACATTAAATTTGGAAAAGAGAACTGCCTCAGCATCCTTCAGGTAGACCAGCTCTGAGAGCCAGTCAAAGAGAAGACCGTCGACAGCCTCGTTTTTCAGCTCAACCTCCCTGGTTATCCGCGGCTCCACCCCCTTCGTGTCAACCATTACCTCAAAAGTAGCAACGGCTGCCTCTACAAAAAGTTCTTCTAAGGTTCTACCCTCGGCTTCGAAGGCTGCATCCCCGGTTGCAATATCTTCAAGAAATCTATAAGGCATTTGATCTCCGCTCCCTATTATTTAGATTAGCCTCCAGCCCTATAAAATTTGGCTTTTGAGTCTCAAGCTTTGCCATATCCAAATAGTGTGAGTTATCAGTTCTGATAACCAAAATTTATAAATGGCTTAAATGATATAGAAATACCAAACATAGGTAAAACTGTGTGCGGAATAACTATGGATTTGGTTCCCGCCCGGGCTTGAATCCCTTTTAAGCATCCAGGGCTTTGTGATTTTCGTGCCTGGCACGAAGGTTGAAGACCAGGTCACAATCGAGATCGAGCGGAACATGCGGAATCGCGATCGCAACCCTTGCTGAGAAGAACCAAAACAGGAGATGAACATATGAGCGATGAAAGAAGAGGCGGCTTCCGCGAAAGAAGAGGTGGCTTTAGACCGAGCGGTCCGAGAGAGATGCACAAGGCAACTTGCGCAGACTGCGGTAAGGAAACTGAAGTACCTTTCAAGCCATCCGGCGACAGACCGGTATACTGCCAGGAATGCTACCAGAAACATAAACCAAAGAGATATTAGATTATATAATAATAAATTCTAAAAGTATCATTGCTTGCAAACTTTTTTTTATTATTTACCATCAGCCGAGGTCTTGTCGTTCTGGTTAGAATTTCCATCAGATAAGGAAAAGCACTGGAAGATTGTCATGGAACCTTTAATAGATAGTAATCATAATAAAAATCCGGGCTGGATAATCCCGCCACCAAAAGAACCTGCTAAAAGCAAAGAAGAATTTAAAAAGGAAAGGGAGGAGAAAGTGAAGTGGCTCATTAACCAGGGCTTTCTCAGGTCAGAACGCATAAAGGATGCAATGCTGAAGGTTCCGAGAGAAGAGTTCATACCACCTCTTTACAGGGATTATGCCTATCTTGAAGTTCCTCTCCCCCTTCCTGGAGAGAAAGCGACCATTTCGTGCCCACACAGTTATCCTCTCTTTTATGAGCCCCTGGGTCTGGATAAAGGCCATAAATTCCTCGAAGTTGGTCTTGGATCTGGCTATGGCACTGCTCTGGCAAGGGAAATCGTTGGACATGAAGGTCTTGTTGTATCCATTGAAATCGACCCATTGACTTATGAATTTGCCAGGAAAAATCTTGAAAATTTAGGTTATAGGGATATTATCCTTGTGAAAGGTGACGGAGGTCTTGGGTATCCAGATATGTTGTCATATGACAGGATCTGTATCACTGCGGCATGCACCGAGATTCCTCCTCCTTTGATAGAACAGCTCAGGATAGGTGGGAGGCTAATTGCACCTGTGATAGAACATGGGGTTCAGAATCTTGTCTTGCTTGAAAAGAGCGAAAAATTTATCATAAGAAAGGTTATCTGTGAAGTGCTATACATTCCTTTAAGGGGAAAGTATAGGGTAAGTGAGGAGTAAATGAAAGAGATCGCCTTCATCAATGGTAAAACAAAGATAAGAATAAAAAATACTCATCTAGCATCATATCTGGAAAGAATTGAAGCTGATGGTTATATGGTAAAGGCAAATAAATGTAAGAGAAAGGAAGGGTGGAGGGATGTGTTAATGATAGGTAGAGTCAGGGATTTTGAGGAATTTTTCAGCGGAAAAGTTACAATAAAAGAAATCTATAAACAGTTTCCGCAGATATATCGCCTTCTTTTTAACCATGGAGAAATTATACTGTATATGCTCCAGGATCATGAGATTGTTTAACAACTGCATGAGGCTATTTTTAAAACCCATCTTCGTCAGATTCAAACCAAAATCCCTATCGGTAAAGCACCCTGTGTTTAAAAGTCTGTTCAGAGTCCCTTAACGCCTATTGATTTTAAAAAGTCCTTCCTCACAAGATAATTATAATCAAATAACTTCAGTACACTCTGTTGCTCATCCGTTAGAGGCATGAGTTTCAATCCCTTCAATCGGTTTTTGTCTGAGCCTGTTCGTGACTGTAATATCCAGCAGGTACGACAGGATACAAATCGTATAATGTGCACGAACATGGTCATCAGTATAAACAAAAGTCGGCTGGAATTTAATGAACGATTTAACATCCCTAAAAGCTTCCTCAATCCTGTTTTTATCTCGATAAGCACAGATGAGCTCTTCCGGTTTAAGCCTGTACTCTTCAGGTTCTATGGTGTCCGTAATGTTTGTTACCAGCATCCAAATTCCATCTGTCAGCATTGCTTTTTTTATAGCTTCAACATTTTTTTCATATGTGAGGTTAAAGCTGCTGATCGATTATCCACTTTTTCCAGATAGATTGATACTTTCAAGTTTGGGGTTAATGTAAGATTGGACCCCAAATTTCTTAAGCATTTCGTTAATCCTTTGTTCCGTGGGCTTAAGATTTCGGCTTTTTTTCGCTGATCTTTGAGGAGATCTGAATTGAAGATAAGGATATGGCGTCTGCCGCTGCTATCCACCCCCATATCTTCATAGAATGTTTCTTCATCATATTTTTTCAGTCCTTTTGATAAAATCTCGTTCTCAGTGACATCATTTGTGAAGTCCTTGAACCTTTCCAGATTTTGGAGATTTTCGTCTGAGACCATACCACGGTCAAAAACTATTATGATTTTTGAAAAGTTGAATTGCTGCTTCCATAAATCAGTATTTTTTGTGAGTGTTGAGACATCGGCCGTGTAGTCTTCAAGGATTTTCCATGATAAGGGGTAGCCTTCTGAATTAACGAGCAGGGAAAGAATTATTCTTTTTTCCCTGAAACCATTTGCCTTGGTTCTACCGGGTTTCGCTATTGGACATTTTCTTCCTTCGAAATATGAATCCGAGAGATCATAGAAAATAATACGCATGCTTTTCTCATTTCGGTTTTTGAGTGTCTGGTAAAGCCATTGCTCTATCTTTTCCTTTTGTTTTTCGATTTCTGTGAGTTCACGATAAAATCTGGATTCGTTGACATGAATGGGCTTCATGTCAAGAAGAAGGTTACAGGTGGTTGTTTCAAACCATTCTACGGCTGATAGGTAACTTCCTGGGTCTAAGCATCGGTAGAAAGTAAGGAGTTTTGCAATATCTGCTGTTGATCACCGATT
>JBGOYM010000151.1:0-5450 GCA_041479675.1 Candidatus Methanoperedens sp. | reverse complement strand
CTGATTGTTTTGGAAAACGAGGTCGAAAAAATAGTTGGTATTTTAAATCTTACCGAAATACAAAAGAAGATACTTGCACTAATGGGTGAGGATTATAAAAAAATGTATTTATGTTAAGAGGGATGTGCGAAATGTGGGATAATAATATTACTTTCTACAATAGTAATAGGATGTGTGGAATCGCAACCGAGTGCACCAACTGCAATTGAAACCCCAAAAGCTGCAGTAGGCTCTACTGTTTCCACACCTATGGCTACTCAATCTACACCTATACCCACTCAAACTCCGAATCAAAAAATAATTATCAATTATTCAGCAAAAAAAGCCAATACCATCGGCATGTACTCAGAAGCTCCGCAGGGTAAAGTGTACTTGATAGTTACAATGACTATTGAAAACCATGGATACAAAGAGTTTAATACGAATCCATATACCTTCAAATTAATAGCTAATAATATAAAATATGATATTGCTGCTGAATCATATAGTTTAAAGGATAAACTCGATACTGTAGATTTGCTTGATGGAGGTTCTCTCAAAGGCAGCCTTGCATTTGAAGTCCCTTCAGACATTGGAAATTATCAAATTCAAATAGAAAGCTGGAGAGAATACAATATTAATTATATAACCAATTAATAATTTATTTTTCGTGGTAATATGTTCTGCAATAAATGTGGTCAAGAGATTACAGAAGGGAGTATCTTTTGTCCAAAATGTGGCGCCAATCATGGAATAGAGCAGAAAAAGGAAAAATCTATAACAGTTGAACTCGTATTAGGCTTGCTCGGAGGAATATTTGGGTTCTTTGGTGCAGTGTTCGCGATAGGCATCGGAGGTTTAGCCGGTGCTTTCGGAGCTTCAGGAGCCTCTGAAGTTGTTGGGCTTGGGTTTGCAGCAATAGTATTTTCAATAATTGGAATTATTGGAGGTGTTTTGGCTAAATCGAAAACAAAAACAAGGACTGCAGGATGGTTAATGATAATTAGTGCTTTTGGTGGATTAATTTCCATTAGTTTTGCTTTTCTATTGCCATTTATTCTGTTGTTGATTGGTGGGATTTTGGCGTTGAGAAAATAATCCCAATACCACAGGGAAAGCCTTTGATAACCACACAGGATTTGCCATGATCATTGAAGCGCTACAGCAGATAATGTTGGCAGCGGCGGGACAACTGACGCCATCTGCTTTACATCTTACGAAAGAAGGAGGGCGGTGGAGATAGTAGATAGGTTTTTCTAATGGTACACCTATTTAAAGGGCTTACCGGTGATACAAATGAACAGAAGGAATCGTTTTATTTGACCGCATGAAAATACTTGACACAACTTTGAGAGACGGCGAACAGACACCTGGTGTTTCGCTGACGACCGAAAACAAGCTTTTGATAGCAAAGAAAATTGACAGCCTCGGAGTGGATATAATCGAGGCAGGCTCTGCCATTACATCAGAAGGTGAGCGCGCCTCGATCAAGAAAATAGCGAATGAGGGGTTGAATGCAGAGATATGCTCCTACTGCCGCATCAGGAAGGAGGATATCGATGCCGCGCTTACCTGCGATGTAGATTCCATACATCTGGTAGTGCCTGTTTCTGATCTGCATATCCAGGTAAAACTGAAAAAAGACCGCGAGACAGTACGGAAAATGGCTGTCGAAATGACAGAATATGCGAAATCACATGGATTAATAGTGGAATTGAGCGGCGAGGATGCATCTCGCGCTGACCTTGATTACCTGAGATCCGTGTACAATGCAGGTATAGATGCAGGCGCTGACAGGCTGTGCTTCTGCGATACTGTAGGGATCCTTACTCCAGAGAGGTCATATGATATTTTCAGCGACCTGTCACTGCTTCGCGCACCCATTAGCGTGCACTGCCACAACGATTTCGGGATGGCAACAGCCAATACCGTGGCTGCGCTGCGGGCCGGGGCAGGCGAAGCTCACGTCACAATAAATGGTATCGGAGAGCGTGCGGGGAACACGTCACTGGAGGAAGTCGTGATGGTGCTGTATTCATTATACAAGCAGGAAACAAAAATCGACCTCAAAAGTATCTATACCACATCGCACCTTGTGAGCAGGTTATGCGGCATCCCGGTCGCCCCGAACAAAGCCATCGTGGGAGGGAACGCCTTCACACATGAGGCTGGCATCCATGTGCATGGACTTCTTGCGAACACAGCTACATATGAGCCCATAACGCCTGAACTCGTGGGACGGGAGAGGCGCATCGTCCTGGGTAAGCATGCAGGCAGAAGTTCAGTAGTGCTTGCGCTGAAAGAAATGGGCATCTCTGTCACTGAAAAGCAGATTGACGACATAGTAGAAAGGATGAAAGAGATGGGTGACAAGGGCAAACGGGTCACTGACGCAGACCTGCTGACGATAGCAGAGACAGTACTGGGTATCTACCAGGAAGCCAAGGTCAAGCTCGAAGAGCTTACGGTCGTAGCTGGTAATACCGTGATGCCAACGGCTTCTATAAGGCTCAGGGTCAATGGAAATCATGTTGTAGAAGCCGGAGTGGGCACGGGGCCTGTCGATGCAGCAATCAATGCCCTTAAGAAAGCTGTAGCAGGCGTTGCAGATATCCAGCTTGACGAGTACCATGTGGATGCGATAACAGGCGGGACTGATGCTCTTGTGGAGGTATGGGTCAAACTCAGCAAGGGAGGCAGGACAATAACAGCACGCGGCGCCCGTACTGACATAATTATGGCTTCAGTCGAGGCTGTACTTGAGGGCATAAACAGGCTGATACAGCAGGAACAGAAGAAAAGTTAGGATATATTTATTAAACATTAATCGATGTTAATGGTGAATCAAAATGACAAAGCCAAAAATGTCAGGCGCAAAGGCCATCATTGAATCGCTCCGCATGGAGAATGTCAAGGTCATGTTCGGCTACCCCGGAGGAGCAGTGCTGCCCCTTTATGATGAAATCTACGATGCGGACATCAGGCACATACTTGTAAGGCACGAGCAGGCAGCGGCGCATGCTGCAGATGGCTATGCAAGAGCTACAGGCAAAGCTGGCGTTTGTATTGCCACCTCAGGTCCTGGTGCCACAAACCTTGTTACAGGTATTGCCACTGCATATATGGATTCAGTTCCCATTGTAGCTATTACCGGACAGGTACCGCGTTCGCTCATTGGTTATGATGCATTCCAGGAAGCAAATATAACTGGGATAACCCTCCCGATAACAAAGCATAATTACCTTGTGCAGGACACAAAGGATATTCCCAGGATATTCAAAGAAGCCTTCTACATAGCTCAGACAGGGAGACCAGGACCCGTACTTATTGATGTGCCCAAAGATACTCAGACCGAGCTCATCGATTTTGAATATCCTGCTGAGGTGAAAATGAGAGGATATAAACCCACTTACACAGGGAACGAACAGCAGGTCAAAAAGGCTGCATCTCTCATACTCAAATCTGAAAAACCCATATTCTACGTTGGCGGAGGCATAATTATCTCTAATGCCACAGAGGAATTGCGCGCACTTGCTGAATGCATCATGGCGCCAGTCACTACCACTCTCATGGGCATGGGCGCCTTCCCATCTGCTCACCCTCTATCTGTTGGTATGCTGGGCATGCACGGCACGAGATACGCCAATTACGCAGTCCAGGAATCTGACCTTATTATTGCCGTAGGTGTGCGGTTTGACGACCGCGTTACGGGTAAGATATCGGCGTTCGCCCCCAATGCGAAGATAATACATATCGATATCGACCCTGCAGAAATTGGAAAAAACGTCAGGGTGGACGTCCCGATAGTCGGGGATGCTAAGAACATCCTCAAATCAATGCTCAAGTTCGTTAAACAGGAGCAGATGAAAACAGAGGCGTGGAATAAGAAGATAGCCGCGTGGAAAAAAGAATTCCCGCTCACTTATAAGAAGGACGACTTCCTTCGGCCCCAGTTTGTTATCGAGCAGATAAGCGAGGTTTGTCCTGATGCCATAATAGTCACAGAAGTTGGGCAGAATCAGATGTGGGCAGCCCAGTTCTTCAACTACAAGAATCCGCGCACCTTCATATCAAGTGGAGGTCTGGGCACAATGGGATACGGGTTCCCTGCCGCCATGGGCGTCAAGGTCGGAAAACCAGAATCAACTGTCATAGACATCGCAGGTGACGGCTCTTTCCAGATGAACTCGCAGGAACTGGCTACGGTCGTGCAGGAGGACATTCCGGTCATCGTAGCGATATTGAACAACGGGTTCCTGGGAATGGTGAGACAGTGGCAGGAATTGTTCTTCAACAGGCGCTTTTCTTCGACGTGCATTGAGGGCAGCGTGGATTTTGTGAAGCTTGCTGAAGCCTATGGCGCACTGGGACTTCGCGCCAGGAAGAAGAGCGATGTGAAAGATGTTATCAAAGAAGCTGTGAAGTCAGAGCGTCCCACTGTTATTGATTTTGTTGTGGAGCGTGAGGAAAACGTCTCCCCGATGGTACCCGCAGGTGCCGCCATCAATGAAATACTGGACCTGGAGTGAGATAAATGAAACATACAGTTGCCGTTCTTGTAGAAAATAAACCCGGCGTCCTGACAAGAGTTGCGGGTCTGTTCTCAAGGCGAGGGTTCAACATCGAAAGCCTTGCCGTGGGCGTGACTGAGAACGCGGATACCTCCCGCATGACAATAGTCGTGAGCGGAGATGACAACGTGCTTGAGCAGGTAATGAAGCAGCTCAACAAGCTCATCGATGTGATAAGGGTGACAGATATACCTCAAGAGGATTCGGTGAACAGGGAGCTTGCGCTCATCAAGGTTGGTGTGGATTCCGACACACGCGCCGAAGTGATGCAGATAGTGGACATATTCAGGGCAAAGATAGTGGACGTGGGCGTGAAATCGCTTATAGTCGAAGTGACAGGCGACGAGAGCAAGATAAGTGCGATAGAGCAGTTACTTCGCCAGTTCGGGATCAAAGAGATGGTGAGGACCGGGAAGGTAGCGATGAACCGCGGGGCGAAGGTAGTCCAGAGCGAGAAGAAATAATAGCAAAAATGAAAAGTTCAATATCGAAAGCACAGACCCATGAAGAAATCGGTGAATACTGGGACACCCATGACCTCGCCGAACACTGGGATGAGACAAAACCTGCTGAATTCGAAGTCGATATCAAATCCGAAGTGACATACTTCTGAATTTGTGGGTACAGGAAAAATTACAGGAGCAGAACGTTTGATAGGAGAATCATTTAAAATTAAAATCTCTGCGCCGGGCAGGAGCGGGGGGCTGCCCTGAAAACCTGCCTCAGGGGTGCGGGGGTGTCTGGAAGGGCTATGCCTGCGCCTGTTTGTGTGCGCAGGGGTCAGCGGTCAGGTGGCGGAACACAGATTACACGGATTGGACGGATACGCACGGATTATGCTTTCGATGTTTTTTCCATCCTTTTTGCCCTCCGAACCACATCTTCAAGACTCATTTTCTT
>JBGOYM010000150.1:0-5455 GCA_041479675.1 Candidatus Methanoperedens sp. | reverse complement strand
AGATATCACAGCATCCATAGTAACAGTCAACCCTGTCAATACAGCCATCAAAGGAACCTACATGGTCACCTACGATGTCACCGACTCATCTGGCAATGCAGCAACCAGGGTAACAAGAACGGTCAACGTGGTGGATACCACTCCACCTGCTAGCGTTACGAATCCAAGAAATGTGAGTTATGTTCATAATTACATCAACTGGACATGGACTGATCCTTCAGATACAGATTTCTCTAAAGTAATGGTATATCTTGACGGCACATTCCAGACAAATGTTAGCAAGGGCGTGCAGTTTTACAATGCAACAGGTCTTGCGCAAGATACAGAGTACACCATTGCGACCAGAACTGTGGATACAATTGGAAACATCAACCAGACATGGGTCAACCATACAGCGAGAACAGCAACAGCTCCTGTATATGATGTAAATCTTTTAGTCGATGCATCAGAAAAGACCACAACCGTAGGTGTGAACGCAACCTACGTGCTCAATCTCACGAATAACGGAAGCGATAGCGATACTTACACGCTAACTATAGACAATCCCGATGGAGCTTCCACTGCAGCTCTGAATACATCGCTCACCCAAGGACTGAATGCAGGGCAGAGTCTAATTTTTGCTCTCAATGTCACTAATGCCTCCTCGGGTTTATTCATGGTTAACATTACAGCACGCTCAAATAACGATTCCACTAAGTTAGCGTATATCAACACCACAACCAACGTAACTCCAGTTAGAGCGGTAAGCCTTGCAAATATTACTGTTCTTGCCCAGAGCACCTTAGCGGGAGCAAACGCAACCTACGTGCTCAATCTCACGAATAACGGAAGCGATAGCGATACTTACACGCTAACTATAGACAATCCAGATAGCGCTTCCACTGCAGCTCTGAATACATCGCTCACCCAGAGCTTGAACGCAGGTCAGAGTATAATTTTAGCTCTCAACGTCACAAACGCTATATCTGGCATATTCAGGGTCAATGTCACAGCCCACTCCAATAACGATTCCACCAAGTTTGCCTATGTCAATACTACAACAACAGTGCCTATCGTGATTACAATCACATACCCGCTCAATGGAAGCACGAATACTACAGGCGATGTTAATGTAACAGTAACGCTGGACAATAACGGTATGGCGAGGTATTTGAACTGGAATGGTGTAAACTATACGATGACGCCAAATACGTCACAGCACGCTGGTACGGTTTTCTTCAGAAATATGACCCGGATACTGAGTGGAAATTATACGTTCAAGGTATATGCTAATGACTCAAGCGGCGTATCCAACGTATCAGAAACAAGGATAGTAACAGTGAACCGGACAATCACAATCAATTTATCTAGTTACATTGACCCTGCAACCGGCAATGTTAACCAAACAGTGAATTTATCAGCTCCCAGCGGAAATGCAACACTTACCATTTTCAACGGCACTAATGTAACATTGGGAGGTGCTCCTATAACTAACATTACAATTGACTCAATAAACCAGGTAAATTCAACATTCTTAGTAGGTCTGGGTAGCAACGAGAAACTAATCGGTGAAAACCTGTCCCTGGGTCCAGAAGGTGCTCGTTTTAGCCCCGAAATACAGATACGGTTCAATTATACAGACGCTGCACTTGCAGCAGCAGGAATTGCCGAATCTGATTTGGTTGTTAAATTCTATAATACATCAGCAACACCAAATGCATGGGAAGCCCTTACAAAATATTATCAAGATACAACTCTCAACTACACCATAGTTAACGTAAGCCACTTTAGCACCTTTGCTCTCGTAGGAAGCTATCCAGCTCCCACACCAACACCCACACCTCAACCGCCCAGTGGTGGCGGCGGCGGGGGCGGGGTGGCATCAGGAGAGCCATATGAGAACATAGCAAAGAGAGAGGTTCGAGAGCAGTACTTGAGCACGGGAGTTCCAGCAGCGTATACCTTTACAACTCCAGAGCTTCCAGTTTATGAAGTAAGTATAACGCCAGCCAAGAATTCCGGTACCACAAGTGTACAGGTAGAACTGTTGAAAGGACCATCCAGGCTGAAAGGTGTTACTCTTGCTCCAGGAACTATATTCATGCATGTGAACATCTGGGTAGGAGGTGCAAGTTTTGCCACGCCTGCGAATATTAAGGAAGGTTTCATTAAATTCAAAGTAGAACGAAAATGGCTTGCCGATAATAATTTTGCTGAGGGTGACATTTCAATGCTCAGATGGGATGGCAGTAATTGGATTGCTTTGGAAACACAGGTAGAGAGAAGAGATGATAACTTTACATACCTCGAAGCCACTACGAATGCATTTTCACCTTTTGCAATAACAGCATTGAAAGAAATACCGAAAGTAGGAGCACCTGTTGTGGT
Source organism: Candidatus Methanoperedens sp. (assembly GCA_041479675.1). Classification (GTDB taxonomy): domain Archaea; phylum Halobacteriota; class Methanosarcinia; order Methanosarcinales; family Methanoperedenaceae; genus Methanoperedens. The sequence continues at coordinate 3,088 of JBGOYM010000150.1, read as the reverse complement.
GACAGAGACACCAGCAAAGCCGGCGACAACTCCAGCAGTAAGCCCGACAGAGAAGATACCTGGATTTGAAATTGTTCTGGTTATGGCGACACTTTCAGCAGTCTATATACTCGGCAGAAAGAGAAGATGAGCATTATCTTCTTCTCTTTTATCACGGTGTACCTGTTAAAACTCGGAAAAATAATGAGCGGTGGAAAGTAAAATGCTATATTACGCCTTTATCTGTCAGCATGAACTCGCAGTTCGTTCCTTCGCACTTAGACCTGTGTTTTCGAAGCGAGGCTTTGCGTTTTGAAGGTCCCGTCTTTTCAAGGAGGATAATGGTCTTTGAGAGATGTTCAAGGGCGTTCCCCCCGATGGGGCAGAGTTCTCCTGTAGATATATCTTTATAGACCTGATTTGTGATCACTACGGCAATAACGTATTTTCTGGCTATCCCGTGAAGGAGCCCTATCTGGTTCAAAAGTTCCCTCCGAAGCGCCATGTTCTCTTCGTTCGAATCGTCCGCTGACAGCCCCAGCCTGTAAAAAAGCGCTGCTGAGTCAAGGATTATGAGCCCAATCTTTTCGTTCATTATCTTTTCAAGCTCAAGTACGGCAGAATACTGCTGGTCAAGGCTTGAGGGTTCGTATATGATTATGTCTCCCGCGACCTTTTTTGCCTCCTCTCCTGCTATCTGCCTGAACCGCTCCGCAGAGAACCCTTCAGTGTCTATGAATACCACCTTCTTCCCGTTTTTTACCGTGGCTACGGCAAGCTGGATGCAAATATTGGTCTTTCCCGTACCTGACGCCCCGTATATCTGGGTGACTATGCCCCTCTCGAATCCACCGCCAAGGAGGTCGTCAATGCATTTGCAACCGCAGGGCATCCTTTCTTGTTTCTGAATGTTTGTCACTCCTGTTCCATAGATACCTTGTCCCGGATATTTTTTATTGCCTCTACCGCAGCACCGCCCTTATCTATCGGGGCTATGTTCTCCATGTCAGCCTGTACGAGGGCAATATCATACGGTATTATGCCAAATACCTCTATACCATAACCCTTGAGTTTATCTTCGATATCTTTTGCCTCTCCCCCTGCTTTATTGATGACCGCCCCGAATTTCCTGATATCAATCTGCCGCGCAAGTTCCACTATCCTTCCAGCAGTCTCGATGGACCTTGCTCCTGGTTCAACCACTATGAGCATGATATCTATCCCTCTGGCAGTGCCCCGCCCGAGATGCTCCACTCCTGCTTCCATGTCAAGTATTACTACGCTGTTCGTTTTCAGTAGCACATGGCGAAGAAGCGCTTTCAAAAAAGAGCTTGCTGGACACATGCAGCCGCTCCCGCCGCGCTCTACCGTGCCCAGGACGAGCAGTTTTACGTTATCAGGACCCGTTACGCCAAACTTGTCTACAATGTCATCAACCCTGGGATTTAATTTGAAAACACCGGCAGGTCCACCTGCTCTTTCATCGATAAGTTCAGTAAATTCGGTCAAGGGTTTGGGCGGATTTTTTATCCCCAGAGCTGAAGCAAGGTTCATGCTCGGGTCAGCGTCAATAGCAAGTACCTGGTAGCCTTTACGCGCAAGAAGCCGTGCCAGAGTGCCAGATAGCGTCGTCTTCCCGACGCCACCCTTTCCAGAAATCGCGATTTTAATCATGCATCAATGAACTCGACTGTAATCTTATCGTCTATCGTTATCAGGGCAGCCTGCCCTTTTGACCCCTGACCCGGATTCACCACAAGCGTACCGCCCGCCAGCACCTTGCCGCGAGCCTCGTGGATGTGCCCGCATACTATGAGGTCAAAGCGTCCCAGGAAACGCGCCAGGGCAACGCTACCCACATTTCCCACGGGCAACCTGTCAGTTGTATTTCTGGGGGGAAAATGTGATAATAATATAATTTTTTTACTTGTATTTAATCTACTTAATAATATCCCTATATATTCACCGATCCTCTTTTCTGACAATTCAAATGGGGTATTAAATGGGGTGGGATTTGAACCACCGAGCCCAACAAATGTAAGTTCTCCTATTTTATGAACTGAATTATGAAGGCTGATCGTTTTCTCATCCAATATTTTTAAGAGTGAGACATTATCGCAATTTCCCGGTACTGCAAGTACTGGTTTAGTGAACAGTCCAAGCAATTCCAGCGCTTTTTCATCAGGACCGAAGTCCGTTAGATCCCCGGCTATCAATACTGCATCAAATTCCCCTGCCATGTCACATATCGCTTCAATATGGGAATAATCACCATGAAGGTCTGATAGCGCAAGAAATCTCATATGACTCAATATTAGCTTAATGATACATATATTTTTAATGCTGTTGATGGGATATTCGTTCCGGTTGTCAGAGCCAGTGCTCTCCTTCACTGTCGTGGACGCATATATCTCCCTTACCAGAAGGAGCAAATCCCCTGAATTTTTCAAGAAGTGCTATCGATTCACGGATCTCAGCGATGTATCTCTCCTTGAGCAGTGTCGCCATCTTCATGGCATCCTCATCACTGATGGTGTTTCCCAGACCCTCGCATTCAGAGATCCTAAGGCGCCCATCAAGCAAATAAAAAGGATATGTTCTGCAAATATACGGTCTGCATTCGTATATTTTACACAAACCCTTATCCAGGAACGTGCAGTCCCTATTTTTCTTCAAGATCCATTCAAAAGTATGGATATTCCCTGCATCATCCCTGTCTTCTGATGGTGTTGGGACGGCTATGTCCTCCCTTTTAAGTCCGGTCTTTTCAGATATACGCCTGATTTCGAATGGAAAGATGGATACAGTATTGTCGCCATAGTCCCCCATGCAGCACCTGCCGCACTGCTGGCATTTATATCCAATAGATATTATTTTATCAGCGATCTTACTCTCATCTATTCTGACAGCTTCATTAAGAGATCTTTTCAATAGACTGGTTTTTGTTTTCATTGTAAATAAGTTTAACTATAATTCAGACCTCTAATAATAACACTTTGAAAAGTGTTATGAGTAAACAACCCCGCTTCCTCCCTATGACAATGAAAGAAGCGGAAGCTCTCGGAATAAACGAGTTCGACGTGATCCTGATAACCGGCGATGCCTATGT
>JBGOYM010000149.1:0-5475 GCA_041479675.1 Candidatus Methanoperedens sp. | reverse complement strand
AGTAAAATCCGTCTATCCATACCGAAAGTGCAGGTTTAAAATATGAAATATTATGTTTCAAATTGGCGTTTTTCCCAACCCTATAATGACGCCATAGTATCAAATGCCTCTATATTAGCACTGGACTTTATCTTGTCGGATTCATAGTCATCATTTTCTTCCATTTCCAGATATATAACACTGTCCTGATCGAATACCCGGCAGGTTTGCAGCTTCCTGTAGAGAGCAGCAGGTTTGCGGTGCCCCTGTGGATCGAATCGGAAAAGCTGTATTTCTGGGCTATGGTTGCTTCAGTTTTTGCTTTGACCCTTAAAGGTCGCAAAGAACTTCTATCCTTTCTTGGCATCATATTATCTGTGTTTTCATCGATTGTATTCTTTTTCTCAGATCCTTTTAAGGAGCCCCTGCCTATTGTCCACGGTGAGATAACGAGATGGTATGCTGCCCTGGCAGGCGACGGGAATATCTACCAGATAGCCGGGACGCTCTATGGGCGCATTACATACTACTATAATTCAACTTACATGTGGACACACCCCCCAATGCTTTTCATAGCGTACGCGTCTCTTATTATTACGTTTGCTGCATGCGTTTTCATGCTCTTGCGGCATGTCAGGCATTATGATGAGATCGCCTACAGGTATGCAAAGCCGGGGTATATCCTGCTAACCGCGGGAATGCTTATTGGTTATCCATGGGCTATTGAGGCGTGGAAGGATGCCGCTTGGTGGTGGGACCCCAAGATAAGCGGATCTATTATGATGTGGGTGCTTTACAGCGCCTACCTGCACGCCCGCATTTATGTTGAAAGGGGAAAATTGTGGAGGACAACTGCGCTCCTTGGTGTGCTCTGCTTTGTAACGCTTATATTCACGTATCTTCTCACCTATATCGTTCCAGGGATTCATTCGGTGGTGCAGCCGTGAAACTTAAGAACTATGATTATTATCTTATCGTTCTGACCACGTTCATTCTTTTTGCGATTGGCATAGTGTGCGTTTACGGTATTTCGTATTATAATTATCTTGCCTCTGGTCCTGGATGGACGGGAACGACCGGGTACCTGCAGTTCATAGATGATATGAACTCATACCTCTACCCTTTTCTGGTACTGCTTCTTGTATCTCTGGGCTTATGCATACCGAAAAGACTTTTTGAGCAGGATATCCTTGTAAAAATAAGTGCGTTGGCGCTGGGAGTAACGGTTATTCTGACATTTTTATGGGGTATCGAGAAAGCACTGGGTTTCATTCTTGCAGTGATCACAGGTCTACAGGGTGTTGTCCTGATCTTGACGTTCAATAAGAACAGGGCTATAAGATTTGAAAAAGAAGGTTATCTTGTCAGGATGGGCTCATCGATGCTGCACCTGGGTATAGTAATACTGATCTTTAATTTTGTGACGCTAAGGGAAAGTCAGTTTCACATATTGATATTCTGGGCGGGGACGCTGTTCGTCACGGCAGGGAATATTTTTTCATTTTATCCCGAAAGGATGAATTCCCTTTTTCAGAGATAAACAAAATAATATTTATATTCAAATTCACAATGAGAGTTCGATGGATACAATAATAGAATTCGGGACAAAGAGGGTAAAGCCAAATGTTCGGATGCTGTTTGACATGAAAGATGTCATTTATGACAGGAAATGGCTGTCTTCTGCGAGTAATTTTGAGTTGTATTATATGTACCGAGACCTGTCGCTCAGCAAAAATGATGCGCAGGTTGTGAAAGAGCATGGCATCAGGTATGATATTACAGTCATTCCACCCCGCATGCTGGGAAGTGAATTCGTAAAAACCGCAGGCCATTATCATCCATGCGTGCATGGAACCGATGTCACCTTTCCAGAAGTATATGAAGTATTGAGCGGTGAAGCCAATTATGTCATGCAGAAACCAGATAATGATTCAATAAAAGATGTAATAATGGTAAAAGCAAAACAGGGAGACAAGGTGATAATCCCTCCTGGCTATGGGCATCTCACGATCAATGCTTCCAACAAGGTGCTAAAAATGGCGAACTTGGTGGCTCGTGATTTTGAATCGATATATTCACCCATAAAGGAAAAAGGAGGGGGCGCATATTTCATTCTTGAAGACGGCATAGTAAGGAACCAGGCGTACAAAAATGTTCCAGAATTGAGGGTATCAGCGCCAACCAATATCAAAGAAACTGGGTTTGTGAAAAACAAGGAAATTTACGGGCTGGTAAGGGATATAGGGAAACTGAAGTTCCTGACAGAACCCCAGGAGTATAGGTGGCTTTTCGAAGAAATGTACGGGTGAAAACATCTAATCCATGCAAATGAACCGTAATTATTATTAGGTAGTAAAGTGTATATAGGAACTAGATGAGTGACATAGTAGCATTCGATCTGGCGGGTAGCCCTTTGAAAGTGGGAAGTATTGTGCTTTATAGCGCAACGGGGACCCGAGGAATGGTGACAGAGCTCTTATCTGATGAAGATGGCACATGGGCGCTTGTGGATAAGACGAACCTCTATTATAAGACAGAAGTCCTGAAAACCATAGAAAAATCGGAAGAAAAAGAACTTATTGAAAAACACTTCACTCTTGATGAAGTAAATCAGGCATTAGAGAAGCAAAAGGAGTTCGTTCCGACTGAGATGGACCATTCTAATGTGGAAAGTGGCGGATAGACAATAATAGAAAATATATTATTGAAAGCATGAAGCTTCGCCATGAATTATTTTATAATGTATTATCATGAACGATTCGCAAAACTTAAGTACTATAAGATAATATATTAGTGGTACAAGGGATTGTAATGGCAGAACGATACAACAAAAAAACAATATTCTGTGATAAATAGAACATAACCAACCTTTTTTAAGTTCTATACTCAGGGTGTTGTCAATCGCTCTTGTTGTGTCGCTGCCAAGTGACCAATTTCTTGGAAAATAAAAAATAAGGAGGTAAATAAACGTGGCTGACACAATAGACCTATATAGCGACAGAGGAGCAAAACTTCAGTCAGGCGTGGACTTAAGCGCCATAAGCCCGATGAAGAATGCCGCTATCAAAAATATAGTCACCGGTATAAAGCGAACAGCAGCCGTTGACTTAGCAGGAATCGAGAAAACCTTGGCAACCTCAGCAATCGGTGGCAAGGGCAGAAAGATCCCTGGAAGAGAAATGAAATTGGACATAGTAAAAAATGCAGCGAAGATCCAGAGCGCAGTTGCCGATATGGTTAAGGTAGACAGCGGAGACGATACAGTTGTAAAGGCCTTAAATGGTGGAAAACAGCTTATCGTACAGGTTCCATCTGTAAGAATAGATGTAGCAGCAGAATATGTATCATCATTGACCTGCGCAGCATCAGCAACCACACAGGCAATCATAAGCCAGTTCAACATCGGAATGTTCGATGCACCAACCATCAAGTCCGCAGTCTGGGGACAGTACCCGCAGACACTGGATATGGTCGGCGGCAACGTCAAATCCATCGTTGAAATCCCGCAGAAAGATGAAGGCTTTGGCTACACACTGAGAAACGTCATGGCAAACCACCTTGCAGCAACATGTAAGTTCAACGCCATGAACACAGCAGCATTGTGCTCGATCCTTGAGAACACAGCCGTCTTCGAAATGGGAGATGCAATCGGTAACCAGGAGAGAGGCAGATTACTGGCATTCGCATACCAGGGCTTGAATGCGAACAACATGGTATATGGAACAACAAAAGCCATGGGCAAGACCGGTACAATCGGTACAATTGTCCATGCATGTGTCGAAAAGGCAATTGCAGATAAGGTAATCAGCGCAGATAAGAAATTTGCATCTGGCTATACCACCTACAAGACCAACGATGTCGGAAAGTGGAATGCGTACACAGCAGCAGGCACACTCGTTGCAACACTAGTCAACTGCGGATCTCAGAGATGTCCACAGTCAGTATCAGCAGTATTGCTGTACTTCAATGACCTCATTGAAAAGGAGACATCACTACCAGGATGCGACTTCGGTAAGGTACAGGGAGCTGCAGTCGGCTTCTCGTTCTTCTCGCACTCTATCTATGGCGGCGGAGGACCTGGTGTCTTCAACGGCAATCACGTCGTTACCAGACACTCAAAGGGTCTCGCAGTACCATGCGTAGCAGCAGCAGTTGCTCTTGATGCAGGTGTGCAGATATACAGCCCTGCAAAGACATCCGGATTAGTAGGAGATGTCTTCAGCTCGGTCGATGAGTTCAGAGAGCCTATCAAGGCAGTTGCGGGGGCTATATAAGGAGAATTGAATGGTAAGAACTGCTAAAGTTACGGGTAAACTAAAACAGATCCGGATATTTCCACAAAGATTATTGCTGCCTGAAACCGCTGAGAAGCTCTTGAATGAGATCGATTCGGTAAAAGGCGTAGTAAGAATGCTTATAAGTGGGAAGAACCTGCCCAGAAAGATTTCATGCGGACCCGGGACGGGTATGGATGTGAACCATCCTGACAGGATAATTATTCATGTCAGTGGGTGCGCATTCGAATTGCATGTTATAGTGGGTGAGGTTCTGGTCGAAGTGGATGATGAAAGTGTTGTGGAGGAATTAAGGAAAGCGTGCGAAAGAGCACTGCCCTTCCCGTTCGAATTAAAACGGGGTTACTTCATAAAAACAAAAGCCACCCTGACCGATTACGGCAAGTATGGGTTCAAAAGCAAGTATGATGAAACCATCAATCTTGAAGATGAACGGATACTTGGTATGGTCGATCCACATGCAAAGATGGAAACAAACCTCTGCCTTATAAAACCAGAGGAAATGAGTTTATCCAGAACAGCAGAAGAACCAATTCAATAATATAAGGAGGAAAAAATATGGCTTATAAACCACAGTATTATCCTGGCAATACATCTGTTGCCAAGAATAGAAGAAAACACATGTCTGGCGATCTTGAGAAATTGCGTGACATCTCAGATGAGGACTTAACAGCAATTCTCGGACATAGAGCACCAGGTGCTGACTACCCGAGCACCCACCCGCCACTTGCGGAAATGGGCGAACCAGACTGTCCGGTAAGAGAAGTCGTAGAACCAACACCCGGCGCAGCAGCAGGCGACAGGATGAGATATGTACAGTTCTCTGACTCCATGTACAATGCTCCATCAGTACCATACTGGAGATCGTACCATGCAGCCATCAACTACAAAGGAGTTGACCCAGGCACATTGTCAGGCAGACAGGTCAATGAAATGAGAGAGAGAGACCTTGAAGCATTCTCCAAGGATGTTTGTTCGTCCGAGATGACTGACTGGGGTCTTTCAGGCATGAGAGGATGCACAGTCCACGGTCACTCCCTGAGACTTCAGGAAGATGGCACCATGTTCGATATGCTGGACAGGCGCAGACTCGAAGGCAGCGTAATGGTAATGGACAAGGACCAGGTAGGCGTACCAATTGACAGAAAAGTCAACCTTGGGAAGCCAATGAGCGAGTCCGAAGCAGCCAAGAGAACCACCT
>JBGOYM010000148.1:0-5498 GCA_041479675.1 Candidatus Methanoperedens sp. | reverse complement strand
TGGATGAAGTCAACTATGATAAGGCAAGATATGATGCAGTAAAAGCTGAACTTGGGACTCTTCTCAAGATGGTAGGCTACAAACCTGACGAAATGAACTTCATCCCTACATCAGCTTTCAAGGGAGACAACCTCGCAAAACCAAGCGAGAACACCAAATGGTACACCGGACCCACATTGCTGGCTTCGCTTGACTTGCTGAAAGTGCCCGATAAACCGGTCACTTTACCGCTACGCATCCCTGTGCAGGACTCATACACCATCTCAGGTATCGGCACTGTGCCAGTAGGGCGCGTCGAGACCGGCAAGATGAAACCAGGAGATAAGATAATATTCATGCCTGGAAAGGCAGTGGGTGAGGTCAAATCTATAGAGATGCATCACCAGGAGGTCAAGGAAGCTGTACCCGGCGATAACATCGGATGGAACGTGAGAGGCGTTGAAAAGAAGGACATAAGACGCGGCGACGTGTGCGGACATACAGATAAACCGCCCACTGTGGCTGAAGAGTTCACAGCACAGATAGTCGTGTTGCAGCACCCGTCCGCTATCGCAGCAGGGTATACACCTGTGATCCACTGCCACACAGCGCAGGTCGCAGGCATGATCACAGCCATCCTGAAGAGGCTTGACCCCAAGTCAGGCCAGGTCGCTGCTGAGAACCCGGATTTCATAAAAGCGGGCGATGCAGCTATCGTCACGATCAAGCCGATGAAACCCCTGTGTATCGAAAAGGTGAAAGAGATCCCACAGCTTGGTCGCTTTGCGATCCGAGATATGGGTATGACCATTGCAGCAGGCATGGTCCAGGACATCAAACCGCGTATATAATCCCTTACCTTTTTTAAAATGGTGTTTTTATGGCTCAAAAAGCAAGGATACGTTTATCAGGGACAAGTCCCTCTACTCTTGACGGGATTTGTTCCCAGGTCAGAGATATCGCGATAAAGACCGGTGTAAGCATCTCAGGTCCGGTACCACTTCCTACCAAAAGGCTGGTAGTGCCGACCAGGAAATCTCCTGACGGCGAGGGGAGCTCGACATGGGATCACTGGGAGATGCGCGTTCATAAAAGGCTTATCGACCTTGATGCTGATGAAAGGGCTCTGCGCCAACTGATGCGCATACAGGTGCCCAAGGATATCAGTATAGAGATCGTGCTGACGAGTTAAGAGCGGGAGCTTTTAACTATTTTTTATTTTTAAGTATATTATATTTTTTATGGTACAAATTTAATTGGATTTCCAAAACAGGTATGTTTAATACCCTATAGGAGAATTTTATTACGGATATATGACAGACATTATTGTACCAGCAAAAGTCCATGGACGATCTCTTGAATTGGCAGATAGCCCAACCAGTTTTGGATTAGTTGAAAATGAAGAATTGTTTGTAGTCATAAAGAAGAAAAGAGAGTCTGTGGTTGAAAAAACTGCTGGAAAAGAAATGGATGAAGATTTGATCAATGCCTCTGTCGAATTGACAGAATTGGGTGAAGGATTTCCTTTTAAAAGTCGAGTCAGGGATTTTCAACGGTTATATAAACGAGGTTATCATTTCTGAAGTATATCATAACGTTCTCAGAGTAAAAATTTGTGATGAAAATGACATATCACCGGCAGAATTTGCTCAATTTATAAAATCAAATCCATATACCATTTCTGAAGTTGATCTTGGAGCAGCTACTGACGTTCTTTCGATGAGGAACATTCAGTTGATCCATGAAATAAACATCAGTATGGTGGGTGACTACATGACAAAATACAATTTAATGTCCGCAGATGCCATTCATTCAGCATCATGCAAATTACATGGCATTGAGATCAATAAAATGCAAATAAACGTAGATACCATCAATCCTCATAATTCTATATTCATTCAGCGACTTCAGCCGCCGCCTCTACAGGTTCAGCTCTCGGCAGGTTATCCTCTATCTTCGGTCTATCCTTCCTGTAATCCTTCATCCTCCTGATTATCACTTCTGCCAGGAAAATTATCAGAGCAGCCAGCAGGAACAGCTCTTTCTCACTCTGCGGCGCCTCAACAGTCCTGGTAGCCTTCTCTTTTATATCCATGAAGAGCAGACCTTCTACCCCGTCCTCTTCATACACGCGCCCGCCGTTGGATTCGATGATGGTCTTGAGCTTATCGTTGAACCCGACCTCCCTGTACTCGATCGGATAGTTCACAGCTATTCCGTATCCAGAGAGGTCGTGGAAACCCTCTTTATCCGGATTTATCGTGGTCTCATAGGTCGTTGGTCCTGTGCTTGAAAGGGGTACCTCTCTACCGTCAAGCTTGAGATGCGGCACCGTATTCGATGTGACAATGACCCTGCCAGGAGTCCCCCCCCAGATGTCCTCAGCCTGCACGACCACGCCTTCCTTTCCGCGCGGGTCGCCGATTGCCCAGTTTATCATACCTGATATCAGACGGGCGTTCTCCCCGCTATAAACACCGGGAGCCCACATTGTCATGCCTGCGCCGTTGTCAGTGGTGAATGCGACGACCCTTCCCAGCCCGAAGCCCCATGTCGTGATGATAGGCTTTCCCTTTGTTGTTGCTACAAGGCGATCAGCGCCCAATTTGGGGGTCACGTCGTTGTATCCTGTCACTGAGGCTGTGATGTTGACGTATTTTGTGATGAAATGATTGGTGTCGATGGCTGCGAGGGGATATTCATAGATTGTTTCAGGTGTTGGTTCCGGTGTTGGTCCAGGGGTTACACCCGGCTCTTCAATGATCAAAGTGCTTGCCCGTTCATCTGGATTAAGGACCACTGCTGTTGTTTCTCCTGCTGCAATTGCAATTTCATTATATAATCTGTTAGGGGTTTTCTCAGTTTCATATGCTAAGCGGATCTGAACAAACTGCATCCTTATATTATTGTTTTTCAAATCAATAGCAGTTTTTTTTATTGCTTCAACGCCTTCTGGTGGCATCATACCATCTGAGAATACTATTATCTCTTTAGTTCCCGTGACAGAATTTAACATTTTTTCCGCTCCACGCAGGCCGTTTTCAAGGTCTGTAGGATTATCCCCCCCTTTCGGACCTATGTCATTGATGAACGTCTTCAGTTCGGCCCTGTTCGCATCGCTGCCCATAGAGAGCATATTTGTAACTGCAGTAACACCTCCAAATGCCACTACACCTACCGTGCTGTCACGCGCAACTTTATCCACAATATTAAGTGCGTTCGCATCGATAAGACCTATAAACGAAAGTTTTGTGGTCGCGTCCTCTCCAGAAGTGCTCCCTGAAGCATCCATCACAATAACGAGGTTCCTCCCACCCCTGTATTCCGCTGCTCTCGATATTATGGGAAGTAGAGCTTCCACTGGAGAATTGTTGTATTTCCCCTTATCATATGAGGCATCTCCTCCTACGACTACAAGCCCTCCGCCTCCGCCAACATAATTCTTGAGAGAATCGCTCCCCAGCATCGCCGCGCCCTTGTTGTCTATTATCACTGTTCTGTATTTAGTGAGGTCATCAGGAATAGAGCCTGTGCGGTCAACAGCATACAGGCTATCAATTATTTGATAAAGGGAAGAGCCTGTATCATCTGTTATAGCAAGCACTTTGGGCTTTGGCACAACGTACACGGATTTATAGAACTTATTATTTATCGGGAACCAGTCCTCGCTCACTGGCGTTAAGACTGCCTCCACCGTGTGCGTTCCCAGCTTCTTGAAAGTGTATGAAAATTGGATGGTTTTTGTTCGTTCTTTCTGGTCAATGTTCTTGCTCTCATCCGGCAGATTCACAGGATCATTATCAACTTTTACATCAAGCCTGTAGCTTGCGCTCTCGCCTGCCTGCCTCACCACGATATTGAACACGTTCTCGTTCCCGATGATCAGGTTCTTTGCGCCAGCTATCTCCAAGCTCATATCGTTGTGCAGCAGCTTCTGATTGACAGCGAACACCCGCGTTCCGGTCTTTGAGACAAAGGTAATGGCATCGGACAGGTCTTTCCCTGAATTGGTGTTCCCATCACTCACAAGAACAATATGGTTGTTTTCAGACGCGCTGATTATCTCATCACCCACTGGCGAAGTCATACCTGCGAACTCCCTGAACGTGGTCGGAGTCTTTGATTTAATAGCTTCGTATATTTTCTGTCCCGTATCTTTATTGAAAATGTCCATGCTCATGGTCTTGTCCGTGAGCACAGTGATCCGTGGAGCATCATCCTTTACCGTAGTCATTCCCATAGTAAAAGGCGATGCAAGCGCAGTTATCAATAGACAGAGAATGATTACGCGTGAGAGAATCAGGTATTTTGATACTCCCTTCCTCACGGCATACAGCCCTCCAAGCACAACAGGGCTGATCAGGAGGAACACAAGGGGATTTGCGAACTGGGGAAAATCCATTATAGCTCACCCCTCCAGCGCAGGTAATAAAGCTCCATGATAACAAGTAAAATTGCTATTATGATAAGATATATATCAAGATCCCTGGGTGCACGGACTATCTGAGTATTATAAGATATCTCCTTCTTCTCAGATGGCTGTGAGGTTATACCGCCGCCTGCAAGGTTTGATTCCTTCTCATCGTACAGGTTAACAGCCACATCCTTATCCGGTAACTCATAAACCCCGACCTCATCAAGAAGCAGCATGTCAGTGGTGATGCTCTCACTCGGAGTTTTTACCGTCTCCCGCGCCGGAAGATTGATGTACTGCCCTGTCTTTGCGTTATATTCACTAACGTCAAGGCTCCCTGTTATCCATTCAAGCATCTGTTTCCAGAAAAGAGGATATTCGGGCAGTGCGTGAAAATCGTTCCACACCATCGTATTCAATGGGTCGAAGATATTATCGCCAGACGGATCAGCAAGCCCCGAATATATGACTATCCCTTTCCCGTATTTCCAGTAAGCAAGCATGGGGGACTTATCCCCTGCTTCCACAAGAGTCACTGCCCCTCTTTTCAAAGTTGCTTTAAAATGCTTCTTTACTTTTATCTTCTCGATCCCTATATCCTCCGTCATCCTGCTTCCCCGCACAACATTAAGAGAGGTCTCATTTGAAATCTCCCCCAGTTCCACAGGCAGCATGTCCATATTCCCAAGTTCAGGAGATGCTATTATCACCGCATTTCTTCCACCTTTTACATGCTCGGAAATGCTCTTTACACCATCAGGGGAAAGAGAGCCGCTCACGAACACGATAGGATATGCAGACAATGACGGGATGCTCTTTGTATCTGCTTTCTGGACTGTTGTAAAAGGAGCAAGTTTAAGTGCCACAATGGAAGGATTTTTTATATTTTCAGTAATGTAAAGAATGTCCTTTTTTACAGATACCGGTATTATGACATGAGCATTGTTATCAACCGTAAGCGAGTCTTCTGTATCAATAGATATTTTTGTCTCACCTGGTCTCAGGTTGCTTATCGTGAAATATTCATTCGACTCACCGTTAATGTTAAGATCAGTCGAAAGTATATTAGCGCCATCCGTAGCAGCTTCAAGCTTCACGGTCTGAG